>JAEXTE010000300.1 GCA_023453655.1 Pseudomonadota bacterium | reverse complement strand
CCCCGCCGCGGGCACCGAGGACGGCGCCTGCGGCCCGGACGGCTGCCGGGTCTGAACGGCGGCGGCCGGACGCGACGTCCGCCGCGCGGCCATCTGCGACAATGCCCGGGTGCGCGGCCGCGCCCGTGAAGGAGACCCGCGGATGCTCGTGATCGGCGTTGCCGGCATGGAACTCAGTGCGCAGGAGCGCGACTGGCTGCAGGACGACGCCTGCGCCGGCGTGATCCTGTTCAAGCGCAACTTCAGCTCGCGCGCCCAGGTGATGGAACTGTGCGCGGCGATCCGCGAGTCCACCGCCCGGCCGCTGCTGATCTGCGTCGACCAGGAGGGCGGCCGCGTGCAGCGCTTCCAGGACGGCTACAGCGCGCTGCCGCCCCTGCAGGGTTTCGGGCCGCTGTACGCGCGGGATCCGGCCGCGGCGCTGGCGCTCGCCGGAGAACACGCCTGGCTGATGGCCAGCGAGATCCGCGCCACCGGCGTCGACCTGAGCTTCGCGCCGGTGGTCGATGTCGGCCACGGCAACCTCGCCATCGGCAACCGCGCCTTTTCCGAGGATCCGCAGGTGGTGGCCGAGTTCACCCGTGCCTACGTGCGCGGCATGCACTCGGCCGGGATGGCGGCCACGCTCAAGCATTTCCCCGGGCACGGCACGGTGCGCGAGGACACGCACTTCGACAACGCGGTCGACGACCGCCCGCTCGAGGCCATCCGCGCGCACGACCTGGTGCCCTTCGTCGCCGGCATCGAGGCCGGCGCCGACGCGGTGATGCTGGCGCACGTGGTCTATCCGCAGGTGGCGCCGGAACCGGCCGGCTATTCGCCGCGCTGGATCAACGAGATCCTGCGCGGGGAGATGGGCTTCCGCGGCGTCGTGTTCTCCGACGACATCGGCATGGCGGCGGCGTTCTCCGCCGGCGGCATCAAGGCGCGCGTCGATGCGCACCTGGACGCCGGCTGCGACGTGGTCCTGGTCTGCCATCCGGAGCTGGTGGAGGAATCGCTGGCGGCGGTGCGGCACCGCAGCCTCAACACCATGGCGCTGGTGGGCCTGCTCGGCCGTGGCGGCCTGGGCTGGGATGGCCTGCTGGCCGATGCGCGCTACAGTGGCGCACAGGCGCAGCTGGCCGCGCAGCTGGGATCGACCGCATGAACGTGCCGAAGCTTTCCGAAATCCTCGACAGCGCCGAGTTGCTGTTCGATCGCGACGAGCTCGAGGAGGCGGTCGAGGAGATGGCCGAGACGATCGGCCCCGACTACGCCGACGACGCGCAGCCGCCGCTGTTCCTGACGGTGATGCACGGCGGCTTGCCGTTCGCCGCGCAGCTTGCGTTCGCGCTCGGCGAGCGTGGGCTGGACCTGGAGTTCGACTACCTGCACGCCACCCGCTACCGCGGCAACACCACCGGTTCGGGCCTCGCCTGGCTGCATCGGCCGGCCACGCCGATGCGCGGTCGCCGCGTACTGCTGGTCGACGACATCCTGGACGAAGGCCATACCCTCAAGGCGGTGAAGTACTGGTGCGAGGACCAGGGCGCGACCGACGTGCGCGTCGCGGTGCTCGCGGTCAAGCAGCACGACCGCTGCGTTGACGGGATCTGCGCCGACTACGTGGGGGTGGAAGTGCCGGACCGCTACGTGTTCGGCTACGGCATGGATTTCCACGAGCAGGGCCGCAACCTGCCGGGGATCTACGCCATCGGGGAATGACCGGCGCGGTATCCTTCGGGCCCGCGCCCCATCCCGCGATCCGCATGACTCCCGATTCCATCGAACTCGCCGTGGTCGGCGGCACCGGCCTGTACGCGCTGGCCGGGCTGCAGGACGTCGAAGCCCATCAGCCGGTCACGCGCTACGGTACGCCGTCCGGGCCGGTCCGCGTCGGCACGCTGGCCGGCCGCCGCGTGGCCTTCCTGGCCCGCCATGGCGAGGGACACTCGGTCCCGCCGCACCGGATCAACTACCGCGCCAACCTGGCTGCGCTGCAGATGCTGGGCGCCGGGCGGGTCCTGGCGCTCAATACCGTCGGCGGCATCGGCGAGCGTTTCGGCCCGCGCGTGCTCGCCTGTCCCGACCAGCTGATCGACTACACCTGGGGACGGATCTCCACGCTGTGCGAGGAGCCGGGCACCGAGGTGCTGCACGTGGACTTCGGCGATCCCTACACCCCCGCGCTGCGCGCGCAGGTGCTGGAGGCGGCGCGTACCGCCGGCGTCGCGCTGGTCGACGGCGGCTGCTACGGCGCAACGCAAGGGCCGCGGCTGGAGACGAAGGCCGAGATCGCGCGCATGCGCCGCGACGGCTGCGACCTGGTCGGCATGACCGGGATGCCGGAAGCGGGACTTGCGCGCGAGCTGGGACTGGAATACGCCTGCCTGGCGATCGTCGCCAACTGGGCCGCGGGCGCAGGCCCGGATCCGGACGAGGTGATCACCCTCGAGGACGTGCTCGCCAACGTGGACGCCGCCTCGGCGGGCATCCCGGCGCTGGTCGCGGCCCTGTCGGGGCGGTGATTGCAACACTGCGTCTTGCTTTGCATACTCGGCTGGCGCGACCGGGCCAGCCAGCGTCCGGGCGGGCGCCACCAGCCATCACGAGGTTTGACGAGTCATGCAATACGGCACAGTGAAGTGGTTCAACGACGCCAAGGGATTCGGATTCATCGCGCCGGAAGACGGCAGCGCCGATGTCTTCGTGCACTACTCGGCGATCGATTCGAAGGGCTTTCGCAGTCTCCAGGAAGGCCAGCGTGTCCAGTACGAAGTCACCCAGGGTCCGAAGGGTGCGCAGGCGGCAGGGGTGCAGCCGGTCGCCTGAGGGCCGTCGGCAATGAGATCTTGAAGCCCCGCTCCGGCGGGGCTTTTTTCTGGGGTTTCCGCGTGCTTTCCGAGGCCGTGGACACAAGGGTGGTAGGACTCGGGCGTGGCCCGCTGGCGTGTCCGCGGGTCGATCGCGTCGCGGCCGGCGGGCCTGCTC
>JAEXTE010000211.1 GCA_023453655.1 Pseudomonadota bacterium | reverse complement strand
TGGCCTTCCTGGTTGCGGGCGTCGACGGGGGCGAACCAGGTCGGGTTGATGTTGATGTCGAGGCCCACGGTGCCGATCGCGCCCTTGGGCGTGGTCATGCTGACGTGCTCGCCGGTGCCGATCGACTCGTCGCTGATGTTGGTCTGGTGGTAGCCCAGGCCCAGGAACGGGCGGAAGGTGTTGTCGGCGGCGCCGAAGTGGTACTGGCCGCCCAGCGCGATCGGCTGCGCGTCCACGGTGCCGAGGTTGCCGGCCTGGTTGCGCACGCGATGGTTGAACTTGTCGGCCGCGCCCCAGAGCTCGATGCCGATGTTGTCGTTGGCGTGCCAGGTGGCGCTCAGGGTCGGCGCGACGTCGCCGCGCACTTCGGCGCCCAGCGGGTCGGAATCGGGCTCCAGGATGGTCGCGCTGCCGACGACGGAGAAACGCTTGCCGGAAGCGGTATCGCCCTCCTGGGCGAACGCGGCCGGGGCGGCCAGGAGGGCGGCGATGGCGGCGGAAATGCCGTAAAGACGCATGGACTGCATGGGGGACTCCTCAGTGGTTTTGTAGATCGCCCTTGAGGTGGGCGGCGCCTAACCTAGGGATGCGCGGATGAACCTTCGCCGTGGCGAGGGTGAATCCACGCCGACCCGTGCGGCCTGCATTCAGTGCGGTGAGTGCAGGCGATGCGAAGGTCGAACGTCGCGGTTGGCGCACGGATCGCGCAACCATGCGGCGCGGCGGCCACAGGCCTTGCGCCGGGACGACGGCCCGTCGCGCGGTGGATGTGAAAGAAACCCGCGAGGCCGGGAAGTGCGTCGCATGCGGTTGCAGTCGCAACCATGCGCATTGCGGCGCGCTGGCAGGTCGGCACGGCGTCGGCCTGTGCGGATCCGACCCTGCGACCGCGCCCGCAAACCCCTTGGCCCAAGGCATCCGCGTGGCCGCGACGGACTGCATGCGGTGGCGCATTGCCACGGTGGCTGGCGAGCCGGGGGGCATGCGGCCACAATAGGAATCCCCTTGCCGCTGGAGGGCCGCATGGCCGACCTCAAAGAATCACGCGTCCCCGATATCGGCGGTTACGACGATGTCCCCGTCATCGAGGTGCTCGTGGCGGTTGGCGACACGGTGGCCCAGGACCAGGGCCTGGTCACGCTGGAGTCGGACAAGGCCACGATGGAGGTCCCCTCCCAGCATGCCGGCGTGGTGAAGGAGCTCAAGGTCAAGGTTGGCGACACGCTGTCGGAAGGTGGCGTGGTGGCGGTGATCGAGGTGGCGGAATCCGGCGGCGAAGCGGCCCGGCCCGCCGCGGCCGCCGCCACCCCGGCCGCGGCGCCGCCTGCGCCCGCCAAGGGCAGGGAACCCGATCCGGTCGTCGAACCGGTGGCCACCTCCGGCCAGGCCGACAAGCTGGCCCAGGCCTCGATCGATGCGCAGGCCAAGGCGTCGCCGCAGGGCCAGCCGCCGCTGCGTTTCGAGGCCGACGCGCTGATCCCGGGCAAGGTGCCCTATGCCAGCCCCGCGGTGCGCCTGTTCGCGCGCGAGCTGGGCGTGGACCTGGGCCAGGTGGCCGGCAGCGGGAACGGCGGCCGCATCACCAGGGAAGATGTGCAGAAGTTCGTCAAGGGCGTGCTGTCCGGCGCGGGCGCGGCGCCAGCGGCCGCAGCTGGCGGCGGCGCGGGCCTCAACCTGCTGCCGTGGCCGAAGGTGGACTTCTCCAAGTTCGGCGAGATCGAGGAAAAGCCGCTGTCGCGCATCAAGAAGATCTCCGGTGCGAACCTGGCGCGCAACTGGGCGATGATCCCGCACGTCACCCAGCACGACGACGCCGACATCACCGAGCTCGAGGCGCTGCGCGTGGCGCTGAACAAGGAGAACGAGAAGGCGGGCATCAAGCTCACCATGCTCGCCTTCCTGATCAAGGCCAGCGCCAATGCGCTGAAGAAGTTCCCCGATTTCAACGCCTCGCTCGACGCTTCGGGCGAGACGCTGACGCTCAAGAAGTACTTCCACATCGGCTTCGCCGCCGACACGCCGAATGGCCTGGTGGTGCCGGTGGTCCGCGACGTCGACAGGAAGGGCGTGATCGAGATCGCGCAGGAAACCGGTGCGCTGGCCAAGAAGGCGCGTGACGGCAAGCTCAGCCCGGCCGACATGTCCGGCGGCTGCTTCTCGATCAGCTCGCTCGGCGGCATCGGCGGCACCGCGTTCACGCCGATCGTCAATGCGCCGGAAGTGGCGATCCTCGGCGTGTCGAAGTCGTCGATCAAGCCGGTCTGGGACGGCAAGGCCTTCCAGCCGCGGCTGGTGCTGCCGCTGTCGCTGAGCTACGACCACCGCGTGATCGACGGCGCCGCCGCCGCGCGCTTCACCGCCTATCTCGCCCAGCTGCTCGCGGACATGCGCCGCGTGCTGCTCTGACCGGCGAGACGGTTGCGCGGCATGCCGCGCAATCCCGGAGAGCGCCCGGCCATGGATGGCCGGGCCGGACGTTCCGAGGTCGTTGCGATGACGCCAGGAGCGGCAACAACCCAATTCAAGCGAGGCCGTGAATGGCGAACACGATCGAAGTGAAGGTGCCCGACATCGGCGGCTACGACGATGTCCCGGTGATCGAGGTGCTGGTGGCGGTGGGCGACACCGTCGCCAAGGACCAGGGCCTGGTCACCCTGGAGTCGGACAAGGCGACGATGGAAGTGCCGTCCTCGCACGCCGGCGTGGTGAAGGAGATCAAGGTCAAGGTCGGCGACACGCTGTCGGAAGGCGGCGTGGTGCTGTTGCTCGAGGCCGAGGGCGCGGCTACGCCTCCCCCGCCTGCGGGGCAGGGCGACGCGCACAGCGCGGCGGGCGGGGGCAAGCGTGATGCTGCGTCCTCGCCCCCAGCCCAACCCTCCCCCGCGAGCGGGGCAGGGCGCGAGAACGCGAGCGGGGGCGGGAGCGGTGCTCCCGGTGGCGAGGGCGACGGCGTGGTCGAAGCCAAGGTGCCCGACATCGGCGGCTACAGCGACGTGCCGGTGATCGAGGTGCTGGTGGCCGTGGGCGATACCGTCGCCAGGGACCAGGGCCTGGTCACCCTGGAATCGGACAAGGCGACGATGGAAGTACCGTCCTCGCACGCCGGCGTGGTGCGCGAGCTGAAGGTCAAGGTAGGCGACACGCTCTCCGAAGGCGCCGTGGTGGCGCTGATCGAGGCCGAAGGCGATACGCCGCCCTATGCGCGTCCCGCGGAGAAGGTGGCGCCGGGCAGCAAGCCGCCGGTGGCGCCCTCGCACCGGGCGCCCGCCGGCCCGGCACCGGAAGCGGCCGCCGCGTCCGGCCGCAAGGCCGACGTGGAATGCGCGGTGGTGGTACTGGGCGCGGGGCCGGGTGGCTACACGGCGGCCTTCCGCGCCGCCGACCTCGATCTGGACACCGTGCTGATCGAGCGCTACGCCTCGCTCGGCGGCGTCTGCCTCAACGTGGGCTGCATCCCGTCCAAGGCGCTGCTGCACGCGGCCGACGTGATCGAGCAGGCCGCGCACGCCAGCGACTACGGCGTGGATTTCGGCAAGCCGAAGATCAACCTCGACACCCTGCGCGGCTACAAGGACAAGGTCGTCGGCCAGCTCACCAAGGGGCTGGCAGGCATGGCCAAGCAGCGCAAGGTGCGCGTGCTGCAGGGCGTTGGCAAGTTCGTATCGGCCAACGAACTGGAAATCACAGGCGACGACGGCAAGACCCAGCTGCTGCGCTTCGAGCACTGCATCATCGCCGCGGGCAGCCAGGCGCTGAAGCTGCCGGGCTTCCCCTGGGACGATCCGCGCATCATGGATTCCACCGATGCGCTGAACCTGGCCGACGTGCCGAAAAAGCTGCTGGTCGTCGGTGGCGGCATCATCGGCCTGGAAATGGCCACCGTGTACCGCAGCCTCGGCAGCGAGGTAACCGTGGTGGAGCTGGCCGACCAGCTGATGCCGGGCGCCGACAAGGACCTGGTCAAGCCGCTGGCCGATCGCCTGAAAAAGCAGGGCGTGTCCACCCACCTCAAGACCAAGGTAGTGGAAGCCAGGGCCGGCAAGAAGGGCATCGAGGTCAGCTTCGACGGGGACAACATCCCCGAGGGCAAGCTTTACGACCGCGTGCTGGTGGCCGTGGGCCGCGCGCCCAACGGCAGGAAGATCGATGCGGAGAAGGCCGGCGTGCGCGTGACCGATCGCGGCTTCATCGAGGTCGACGCGCAGATGCGCACCAACGTGCCGCACATCTTCGCCATCGGCGACATCGTCGGCCAGCCGATGCTGGCCCACAAGGCGACGCACGAAGGCAAGCTGGCGGCGGAAGTCGCGGCCGGGCACAAGAAGGAGTGGGTGGCGCGGGTGATCCCCTCGGTGGCCTATACCGATCCGGAAATCGCCTGGGTGGGCGTGACCGAGACCGAGGCGAAGGCCAAGGGACTCAAGGTCGGCGTGGGCAAGTTCCCGTGGGCGGCCTCGGGCCGCGCGATCGGACTGTCGCGCACGGAAGGCTTCACCAAGCTCATCTTCGATGAGGCGACCCACCGCATCATCGGCGCGGGCATCGTCGGCGTGCACGCGGGCGAGCTGATCGCCGAGGCGGCGCTGGCGATCGAGATGGGCTGCGAGGTTGCCGACATCGGCCACACCATCCATCCGCATCCCACGCTCAGCGAGTCGGTGGCGATGGCGGCCGAGGTGTTCGACGGCACCATCACCGACCTGTACCTGCCAAAGAGGAAGTAGCGCCAGGCGTGCGCCGGCGACGCGCCTCGGCGCGTTCCGGCGCGAAGGCCGGCGGGCGTTGTCCCGGGCGCGCCGGCGGGTTTCCGTAGCCGCCGCCCTCTTTCGGGAAGCGGGACCCGGTCGCGCGCGGCGGGTCGTCGCAGCGGAATCGCGGAGGAGGCATCCGCCCGCAGGCGGATGCCGGAAGACATTCGCGGAGAAGGCACGCCGGTTGCGGACGATCCCCCAGGTAGCGGTGGTCCCGTGCGTGCCTCGAGCGCGCGCGCCGGCCCAGGCAAGTTGCCCCGGGTCGGAGGCCGCGCCCTGGCAGCCGGGGTCCGCGCTCCGCTCGGTCGGGCCGCTGCGCGGGCCGGCCCGACCCAAACCGAGTCGGGCGTTCGCGTGGATGCGCGGCATGCCGCGCAAGCGGTCCACGCTCACCCTGCTCCGACT
>JAEXTE010000151.1 GCA_023453655.1 Pseudomonadota bacterium | reverse complement strand
GGGCGTGCGCGAGCTGTTCGACCACGACGGCCGGATCCTGGCCCGCGGCCAGCTGCTGCTGCGCGCGCGCCGCCAGTTCGGCGCGCGCCGCGCCGCCGTGCGCGCGCAGGCGCTTGAGCGGTTCGTTGCGCGCGCCCAGGGCCAGTGCCTGGGCGTAGCGCCCGACCTGCAGGTCGACGATGGTTTCGGCCTGCTGCGCGGCGTCGCCGCGGCTGCGCCGGTTCTGCTCGACCACGCGGTCGAGGTCGTCCACGGTGTAGAGGAACGCGTCCTCGAGCCCGGCCACTTCCGGTTCGATGTCGCGCGGCACGGCCAGGTCCATCAGCAGCATCGGCCGGCGCTTGCGCAGCGCCAGCGCCTGCTCGATCTGTCGCCGGGTCAGGACCGGCACCTGGCTCGCGGTGGCGCTGAACACCACGTCGGCCAGGAACAGGTGGCGCTCCAGCTCGTCCAACGGCAGGGCGACCGCGCCGTGGCGCTCGGCCAGCTCCTGCGCGTGGCGGTAGGTGCGGTTGGCGATCAGCAGGCGCTTCACCCGCGCCTGGGCGAGGTGGCGCGCGGTGAGCTCGATGGTCTCGCCGGCGCCGATCAGCAGCACCACCGAATCGTCGGGACGGGCGAAGGATTCCTGCGCCAGGCGCACGGCGAGCGATGCGACCGACACCGGGCTCGAGCCGATGCGGGTTTCGGTGCGGGCGCGCTTGGCGGTCACGAAGGCGTGCTGGAACAGCCGGTCGAGCTCGCCGCCCAGCGCCCCGGACTCGCGCGCCATCGCCCAGGCCTGCTTCACCTGGCCCAGGATCTGCGGCTCGCCCAGCACCATCGAGTCCAGCCCGCAGGCCACCCGGAACAGATGGCGCGCGGCCTCGTCGCCGGCGTGGCGGTACAGGTAGGCGTGCAGGCCCTGGGCATCGGCCGCGGCGTCCTCCGCCCCGGGATGCGCGGCCAGCCAGTCGGCCAGCACCGCATCGTCCTGCGCCGCGGCGTACAGCTCGGTCCGGTTGCAGGTCGACAGCAGCGCCACCTCCCGCACCCCCGGCAGCGAGCGCAGCTCGGCCAGCGCCGCCGGAATCGCGCTGTCGCCGAAGGCCACGCGTTCGCGCAGGGCGACCGGAGCGGTCTGGTGGTTGATGCCGAGGGCGTACAGGGTCATGCGCGTTGGCTGGCTGCCCGCGGCGATTGCCGTTCAGGCGCTTGCGATAAGCTTCCGGTCGTCAGGACACCATTTTAAGGCCCGGCCGACGTCGATGCCCGTTTTTCCGAACCCAGTCCGCCGGATCGCGCTGTCCTGCCTGCTGCTGACCCTGTCCGCCGGACCGGTGCTCGCCGGCGCCGATCCCCTGCGCGAGGACGTGCTCGGCGCCACCATGGCCGGCGAGTTCGCGCTGCAGGCCGGACGCCTGGACGAGGCCGCCGCCTGGTACCTCGACGCCGCCCGGGCAGCCGGGGACGACGAGGCGGGCCTGGCCGAGCGCGCCACCCGTATCGCCCTGCTCGGCAATGACGACGCCCTGGCCGCCCGCGCCCTGTCGTTGTGGAGCGCGCGCGCGCCCGGTTCGCTTGCGATGCGTGCCGCGGAGGCCACCCTGGCCCTGCGCCAGGGGCGCGAGCGGGCGGCCCAGCGCCGGCTCCGGACCTTGATCGCCGACCCCGACCCGGCCGGCTGGCGACATGCGCTGTCGGTGATCGCCACCGGCCCGCGCGACCCCGAGACCTCGGGCCGGATCATGCGTCGCCTGCTCGACGCCGGCGCGGTGCCGGACGATCTGCAGGCCTGGCTGGCCTTCGGCGACCTGGCCCAGCGGCTGGAGCAGGGCGACTTGGCCCGGCAGGTGGTCGAGCAGATCGTGGCGCGGTTCCCGGGCGAGCCGCGCATCGCGCTGCTGCGCGCTTCGCTGCTGCGCGAATCGGGCGATCTCGACGGCGCACGCGCCGCGCTCGAGGAGGTCGGCGACGCTGGCCGCATCGTCCCCGAACTGCGCCTGGCGATGGCGGCCGAATACGACGCGCTCGGCGACTTCGCCGCAGCCGAGCAGGTACTGGCGCGCGGGCCGCAGGACCGGCGCAGCTACGCGTTGCGCGCCTCGCTGCTGGCGCGCGCCGACGACAAGGAAACGCTGGCCGCGCTGTACGACGAACTGCGTCGCGACGCGGCCGATCCCGAGCCGCAGCAGCGCCTGCTGCTGGGGCAGGTGGCCGAATTCCTCGACCGCCACGCCGAGGCGCTGGAGTGGTACGGCAGCGTCCCGGGCGGCGAGCCGCGCCTGCAGGCCCGCCTGCGCGCAGCCAACGTGCTGCACGAGCTGGACCGGCGGGAAGAGGCGTTCGCCGCGTTGCAGCGGCTGCAGGTGGACGGCTCGATCGACGAGGAGGCGCGCCGCGCTGCCTATCTGCTCGAGGGCGAGCTGCGCGCGAAGGACAAGGACTTCGACGCCGAGAACGACGCCTATGCGCGCGGCCTGGCCGACTGGCCCGACGAGCCCTCGCTGCTCTATGCGCGCGCGCTGATGTGGGAGCGCCGCGACGATATCGCGCGCGCCGAGGCGGACCTGCGCCGCATCCTGGTGGCCGAGCCCGAGAACGTCGCCGCGCTCAACGCCCTCGGCTACACCCTGGCCGACCGCACCGAACGCTATGGCGAGGCGCTGGAGCTGATCGACCGCGCGCGCGTGGCCGAGCCGGGGAACGCGGCGATCATCGACAGCTACGGCTGGGTCCTCTACCGCCTGGGCCGCCTCGACGAGGCGCTGGTGGAACTGCGCCGCGCCTACACCCTGCAGAAGGACGCCGAGATCGCCGCCCATATCGCCGAAGTGCTGTGGATGCTGGGCCGGCGCGACGAGGCCCGCCGCTATTTCGACGATGCGCGCCGGCTCGATCCCGAGAACCGGTCGCTGCAGCGTGCGCTGGAG
Source organism: Pseudomonadota bacterium (assembly GCA_023453655.1). Classification (GTDB taxonomy): domain Bacteria; phylum Pseudomonadota; class Gammaproteobacteria; order Xanthomonadales; family Xanthomonadaceae; genus Luteimonas; species Luteimonas composti. The sequence goes on along the minus strand of JAEXTE010000151.1, from coordinate 6,363 downwards.
AAGACCGGAGCATGAGAGGCCTGCATACCTGCGCGCTGGCGGTGGTCGCGGCGCTGTCGCTGTCGGCCTGCGTCTCGCAGCCTGTCCGTACGCCGGCACCGGTGGATCCGGCGCAGGTGCGCCTGGCCGACCTGCAGCGGGCCTCGCTGGCCGACTGGAGCCTATCGGGCCGGGTCGCCATCTCCGGCGGCCGCCAGGGCGGCAGCGGCCGCATCGACTGGACGCAGCGCGGCGAGCGCTACGACATCACCCTGGCCGCGCCGGTCACCCGCCAGGGCTGGCGGCTGAGCGGCGACGCCGGCTCGGCGCGTCTGGAGGGCGTCGAGGGCGGGCCGCGCGAGAGCGCGGACGTCGAGGACCTGCTGTTCGCGGCCACCGGCTGGAGCGTGCCGGTGCGGGCGATGGTGGACTGGGTGCGGGCGGTGGCCGCGCCCGAGGCGGTCTACGGGCCGGCCCAGGTCCGCGCGGGGGAGGGCGGGCTGCCGGCCTCGATCGCGCAGGGCGGCTGGGAGATCGCCTACCGCGACTGGTACGAGGCCGGTATCGGCCAGCCCGCGCTGCCGCGCCGGATCGAGGCCAGCCGCGGCGATGCCCGGGTGCGCCTGCTGGTCGATGGCTGGACCGTGGTGCCGGGCGGGCCGACCGTGTCCGAAGACGGCCACGAGGCGCCCGACCGCGTGCTGGCACGGGCGCTGGGGGAACTGCGCCTGGGCGATCCGGCGGCCGACATGCGCGAACGCGTGGCCGACGGCGACCTGCGCCCCGTGGCGGTCTGCGGCTTCGCCTGCCTGGCGCCGGGCTACGGCGCGGACCGCGATGCCGCGGTGGGCCGGATACAGGACATGCGGATCCTGGACGGCACCGGTGACGTGGTCATGGGCGGCGCGCACCTTGCGCTCAAGCACCAGGCCCATGCCTATGCCGAGGCCTACAACCGCGCGCTGCGGGCCTGGCGCCAGGCCCATCCCGACGTCGCCGGCGACGACCTGGCGGACTGAGGTGGCGCGCCCGTTCCCCGATCCGGCCTGGTCGTCCTGGCCGGCACCGGCCAAACTCAACCTGTTCCTGCGCATTCCCCGGCGCCGGGCCGACGGCTACCACGAACTGCAGACCCTGTTCCGGATCCTGGACTGGGGCGACACCGTGCACCTGCGGCTCCGCGACGATGGCGCGGTCCGCCGCGAGGGCGACTCGGTGGCGGGGGTTGCCGAAGCGGACGATCTGATGGTCCGGGCCGCGAACATGCTCAAAATGGAGGCGAATGTCGGCAAAGGTGTCGACATCCGCGTTCAAAAGCGGATACCGGCGGGCGCCGGGATGGGCGGTGGCTCCTCGGACGCGGCGACCGTGCTGCGAGCGCTGGACCGGCTGTGGGGGCTGGACCTCGGGGAGGACCGGCTGGCCGCACTGGGGCTGCGCCTGGGGGCCGACGTGCCGGTGTTCGTGCGCGGCCGCAACGCCTGGGCAGAAGGGGTCGGGGAGGTGCTCACCCCCGTGCAACTGCCGCCGGCCTGGTACGTGCTGGCGGATCCGGCGGTCCACGTGGCGACCGCGGCGCTTTTTCAAGCCCCTGAATTGACGAGGAATGCCGCACCCGCGACAATAGCCGACTTCGTTTCGGGAGCTGGGCTCGGCAATGCGTTCGAGCCGGTGCTGCGCCGCCGCGAACCCGCCGTCGAGGCCGTGTTCGAAGCGCTGGCGCGGATCGGCACGCCACGGTTGACCGGGTCGGGCAGCGGCTGCTTCGTCGAATTCGCCACGCGCGGATCCGCCGAGGCCGCGCTGGCGGCGCTGCCATCCTCGCTCAGGGCGTGGGTGGCGGCCGGCGCCGCGCGATCGCCGCTGCTGGATGCGCTCGAACAAGCGTGACTGGTGATTGGTGATTGGTGATTGGCGATTCGACAGGGCGAAGGCGCCTGCTGTTTCCGAATCCCCAATCACGAATCACGAATCACGGCTTTCACAGGGGCGTCGCCAAGTGGTTAAGGCACCGGGTTTTGATCCCGGCATGCGTAGGTTCGAATCCTTCCGCCCCTGCCACTCGAGCCGTGATTCGTGATTGGTGATTCGTGATTGGAAGAAGCGGCGACGCCGTACCATCTGTTCCTGCTTCTACGAATCACCAATCACCACTCACGAATCACCATCTCACCACCGCACGGTCAGAGCGGAGCGGAGCAGTCAACATGAAAGAAGATCGAAACCTGCTGATCTTCTCGGGCAATGCGAACCGGCCGCTGGCGCAGTCGGTCTGTCGCGAGCTCGGGGTGCGGCCGGGCAAGGCCCTGGTCTCGACGTTCTCCGACGGCGAGGCGCAGGTCGAGATCGAGGAGAACGTGCGCCGGCAGGACGTATTCGTGATCCAGCCGACCTGCGCGCCCTCGGCCGAGCACCTGATGGAGCTGCTGGCGCTGATCGACGCGCTCAAGCGCGCATCGGCGGCCTCGGTCACCGCGGTGGTGCCGTACTTCGGCTACGCCCGCCAGGATCGGCGCATGCGTTCTTCGCGCGTGCCGATCACCGCCAAGCTGGTGGCCAGGATGTTCTCGGCCGCCCGCGCGGATGCCGTGCTGACGGTCGACCTGCACGCCGACCAGATCCAGGGCTTCTTCGACATCCCGGTCGACAACGTCTACGCCTCGCCGCTGCTCCTGGCCGATATCTGGCGCGCGCACGGCACCGACAACATGGTCGTGGTCTCGCCCGACGTGGGCGGCGTGGTCCGCGCCCGCGCGATCGCCAAGCGCCTGGACGACGCGGACCTGGCGATCATCGACAAGCGCCGGCCGAAGGCCAACGTGGCCACGGTGATGAACATCATCGGCGACGTCGAGGGCAAGACCTGCGTGCTGGTCGACGACATCGTCGACACCGCCGGCACCCTGTGCGCCGCCGCCGGCGCGCTCAAGGCCAACGGCGCGCAGAAGGTCGTCGCCTACTGCACCCACCCGGTGCTGTCGGGCGCGGCGATCGACAACATCACCCGTTCGCAGCTCGACGAACTGGTGGTCACCGACACCATCCCGCTGTCGGACGCGGCCCGCGCCTGCGGCCGCATCCGCCAGCTCAGCGTCGCCGAGATGCTGGCCGAGACGATCCGCCGGATCGCCTTCGGAGAATCCGTCAGTTCGCTCTACCTGGACTGACAACGCCGCTCACCTGGTCGCGGGTGAGCGTTCCAGACCGCCGCGAGGCGGCACTACCAAGCAAAGAAGAGAAGCAAACATGGCAACGACTCACGAAATCAAGGTCGAGCGCCGCTCGGACGAAGGGAAGGGTGCGAGCCGCCGCCTTCGCCGCGCGGGCAAGATCCCGGCCATCGTCTACGGTGGCGAGCTCGACCCGGTCAACATCCAGCTCGACCACGAGCCGGTGTGGCTGGCCAGCCAGAACGACTGGTTCTACTCGTCGATCCTGGACCTGAGCCTGGGCGGCGACATCCAGAAGGTGCTGCTGCGCGACATCCAGCGCCACCCGTACAAGCAGCTGATCATGCACCTGGACTTCCAGCGCGTGAACGACAAGGAGACGCTGCGTACCTCGGTGCCGCTGCACTTCATCAACGAGGACGTCTCGCCGGCCGGCAAGTCGTCCGAGGTCGTGGTGACCCACGAACTGAAGGAAGTGACCGTGGAGTGCCTGCCGACCGACCTGCCGGAGACCATCGAGGTCGACCTGTCGGAGCTCAAGCTCGGCGACATCATCTATCTGTCGAACCTCAAGCTGCCCAAGGGCGTCGAGATCCCGCAGCTGAAGCTGGGCAAGGACCACGACGATGCCGTGGTGATCGCCAAGGCCGGTCGCGAGGAGGCTGCCGACGAGGCGGCCGATGGCGGCGAGGCGGCTGGCGAGGAGAAGTGACCCCCGCCTAGCGGAGGTCCTCCCCGGCCACGGTGAGCCGGCGGCGGCGCGCGCAGGCGCGTCCGTCGCCCGGCCCGGTCGCTGCGCCCGGGGAACGCCACGATGGAAGGACTGCGACTCATCGTCGGCCTCGGCAATCCGGGGCCGGAGCACGCACGGACCCGGCACAACGCCGGGTTCCGCTTCGTCGACGCGCTCGTCGCCCAGGCGGGCGGGCGCTTCGGGATCGAGTCCAAGCTGTTCGGCGAGACCGCGAAGATCGAGATCGCGGGACGCCCGGTCTGGCTGCTGCGGCCGGCCACCTTCATGAACCTCAGCGGCAAATCGGTCGCCGCGGCCCTGCGCTACTGGAAGATCGAGCCCGAGCAGGCGCTGCTGGCCCACGACGAACTCGACCTGCCCCCCGGCGTCGCGCGGCTCAAGTTCGACGGCGGCCACGGCGGCCAGAACGGCCTGCGCGACACCATCAAGCTGCTGGGGCACGGGCGGTTCCACCGCCTGCGCATCGGCATCGGCCATCCCGGCCACAAGGACCGCGTGGTGTCCTGGGTGCTGGGGCGTCCCGGCGCCGACGACGACATCCTCATCAACCGCGCCATCGACGACGCGCTCGACGTGCTGCCGCTGGCGGTGCGCGGCGACTTCGCCGAGGCGATGAAGCGCCTGCACACGGCCAGGGGCGCTGGAGGCTAGGGGCTGGCGATTGGGCGACGCGCGACGTCCCCAGTCCCCAGCCCCTAATCCCCAGACATCCGGGTTTCCATGGGCATCCAATGCGGCATCGTCGGCCTGCCGAACGTCGGCAAGTCGACCCTCTTCAACGCGCTGACCACGGCGGGAATCGCCGCGGCCAACTTCCCCTTCTGCACGATCGAGCCGAACGTCGGCGTGGTGCCGGTGCCCGATCCGCGGCTCGGCGCCCTGGCCGGGATCGTCAAGCCCGAGAAGGTCGTGCCGACCGCGGTCGAGTTCGTCGACATCGCCGGCCTGGTCGCCGGCGCGGCCAGCGGCGAGGGCCTGGGCAACAAGTTCCTGGCGCACATCCGCGAGGTCGACGCGATCGCCCACGTGGTGCGCTGCTTCGAGCACCCGGACGTGATCCACGTCGCCAACAAGGTCGACCCGATCGCCGACATCGACACCATCGACACCGAGCTGGCCCTGGCCGACCTGGATTCGGTGGACAAGGCGATCGCGCGCTACGAGCGCGTGGCCAAGAGCGGCGACAAGGACGCCAAGGCCCGCATCGAGGTGCTGGGCAAGCTGCGCGCGGCGCTGGACGAGGGCAGGCCGGCGCGCTCGGTGGCGCTGACGGACGAGGAGCGCGCGCTGCTGCGCGAGCTGTTCCTGCTGACCATGAAGCCGGTGCTCTACATCGCCAACGTGCTCGAGGACGGCTTCGAGGGCAATCCGCACCTGGACGCGGTGCGCGCCCGCGCCGCGGCCGAGGGCGCCGAGGTCGTGCCGGTCTCGGCCGCGATCGAGGAGGAGCTGAGCCAGCTCGACGACGCCGACCGCGACGAGATGCTGGCCAGCTACGGCCTCGACGAGCCGGGCCTGAACCGGGTCATCCGCGCCGCCTACCGGCTGCTCGGCCTGCAGACCTATTTCACCGCCGGGGTGAAGGAGGTCCGCGCCTGGACCGTGAAGGCCGGCGCCACCGCCCCGCAGGCGGCGGCGGTGATCCATACCGATTTCGAGAAGGGCTTCATCCGCGCCGAGACCATCGCCTACGAGGACTTCATCCGCTACCGCGGCGAGGCGGGCGCCCGCGAGGCCGGGCGGCTGCGCCTGGAGGGCAAGGAATACCGGGTCCAGGAGGGCGACGTCCTGCATTTCCGCTTCAACGTCTGAGCGGGGCAGGGCGTCCGCGAGGCCCTGTGTACGCCCGACGACGCAATTGGCGCAAGGAATGCGTTGACAGGCCCGTGCGGCACCCCCAAAATAACGGGCTGTTTCACCGGCTCTTCGACGACCGGAGGGATACCCAAGCGGCCAACGGGGGCAGACTGTAAATCTGCTGGCTTACGCCTTCGGTGGTTCGAATCCACCTCCCTCCACCAGTCACAACCGGGAACAACGAGTCAACCGCGCGGCGCGGGAGTAGTTCAATGGTAGAACCTCAGCCTTCCAAGCTGATGGTGCGGGTTCGATTCCCGTCTCCCGCTCCATTGCACCCTGCGACACGCAACAGTTTCACGCTCACGTAGCTCAGTCGGTAGAGCACCTCCTTGGTAAGGAGGAGGTCGATGGTTCGATTCCATTCGTGAGCACCACCCAGGCGGGCGTCCCCGCAAGCGTCCGGTTCCATCGGCCGGGCCACCCACCACCAGCAGTCACAACCGTCAGCGAGAGTCACAGTCATGGCAAAGGGTAAGTTCGAGCGCACCAAGCCCCACGTGAACGTGGGCACGATTGGTCACGTTGACCACGGCAAGACGACGCTGACGGCGGCGCTGACGAAGATCGGTGCGGAGCGTTTCGGCGGCGAGTTCAAGGCCT
>JAEXTE010000136.1 GCA_023453655.1 Pseudomonadota bacterium | reverse complement strand
ACCGCGCCGCTGCTGTTCACCGCCTTCGGCAACCAGTACTGGAACTCGAACGTGCTGCAGCCGATGGCGAGCGTGCCGGTGGTGATGTACCAGTACGCCGGCAGCCCTTACGAATCCTGGCAGCAGCTCGCCTGGGCCGGTGCCTTCGTGCTGACCGTGTTCGTGCTGCTGGTCAGCCTGTCGGCGCGCGCGCTGCTGCTGCGCAACAGGATCTCCCATGACTGACCTTTCCCTGGACCCGTCCATGAACGACCTCCAATCCGCCGTGCCGATGCAGCGCATCAACGTCGCCACGCAGCAGCGCGCCGCGCTGGCGCCGATGCCGACCAAGATCGCGGTCAAGGGCCTGGACTTCCACTACGACCGGTTCTACGCGCTGAAGAACATCAACCTGGAGATCCCGGAAAAGCGCGTGACCGCGCTGATCGGGCCCTCGGGCTGCGGCAAGTCCACCCTGCTGCGCATCTTCAACCGGATCTACGCGCTGTACCCGAAGCTGCGCGCCAGCGGCGAGATCCTGCTCGACGGCGAGGACATCCTCTCGCCGAAGTACCCGATGAACCGCCTGCGCAGCAAGGTCGGCATGGTGTTCCAGAAGCCGGTGCCGTTCCCGATGACGATCTACGAGAACATCGCCTACGCCATCCGCCACCACGAGAAGCTCTCGAAGGCGCAGCTCGACGAGCGCGTGGAGCATGCGCTGCGCCAGGGCGCGCTGTGGGACGAGGTCAAGGACAAGCTGGGCCAGTCTGCGCTCGGCCTGTCCGGCGGCCAGCAGCAGCGCCTGTGCATCGCGCGCGCGGTCGCCCTGCGCCCGGACGTGCTGTTGCTGGACGAGCCGACCTCCGCGCTCGACCCGATCTCGACCAGCCGCATCGAACAGCTGATCGAAGAGCTCAAGCTCGACTACACCATCGTCATCGTCACCCACAACATGCAGCAGGCCGCGCGCGTGTCGGATTTCACGGCTTTCATGTACCTCGGCGACCTGGTCGAACACGGCACCACCGAGACCATCTTCTCCAACCCCTCGAAGCAGCAGACCGAGGACTACATCACCGGCCGCTTCGGCTGAATCGCGACGGCGACGCACTCCCACTTCCCATCCGGACACCCACCCATTAGCACCCAGCCCCACGACCACATCGTCAGGAGCTACGACGAGGAACGGCAGCGGTTGACCGGCGAGATCCTGCGCATGGGCGAGATGGCGGTGGCCCAGCTGGAGGCGGCGCTGGACGTCGTCGAGCGCCGCGACGACAGGGCCGCCGCGCGCATCGTCGCCACCGACGAGGCCATCGACCTGCTCGAGCACGAGGTCAGCCAGGACGTGATGCGGCTGGCGCTGCGCGGGCCGATGGCGCGCGACCTGCGCGAGATCCTCTCCGCCCTGCGGATCGCCTCGGACATCGAACGCATCGGCGACTACGCCGCCAACGTCGCCAAGCGCTCGACCGCGCTCAATTCCGCGCCGCCGCTGCCGCACACGCGCGGGCTGGCCATCCTCGGCCAGCGGGTGGTGCGCCAGCTGCGCGACGTGCTGGAGGCGTTCGCGACCGACGACGCTGAGGCCGCGCAGCGCGTGCGCGCGCAGGACGCCGAGGTCGACACCCTGCACACCGGCCTGTTCCGCGAACTGCTGACCTACATGATGGAAGACGCCCGGGCGATCACCCCGTGCACCCACCTGCTGTTCATGGCCAAGAACCTCGAGCGCATCGGCGACCACGCCACCAACATCGCGGAGAACATCTGGTTCCTGGTGCATGGCGACGACGCGCTGCCGCCGCGCGAGAAGCGCGACGACACCAGCGGTCCGGGCTGAGGCCGCGGGACACCTCCCGCCGTCCGGATCCACCGGCGGACCGGACTAACCGCGGCTTAATGCGGCTGCGCCCACACTGCCGCCCGGAGGCAGGTCCGACGGCCACATGGCACCCGGGGGCGCGCGTCGCGACGCCGCTCCGCCGCGGCCCGGCGGTGGACTATCCTCCCGACTCCCGCCATCGCAGGCGGGCGCACCCGTCCAGAGAGGAGCTCCACCATGAATTCCAGCAAGAAGCCCGCCGTGGTCCGGCTCGGCACCGCCCTCGCCGGTGGCCTGCTGCTGTCCGGCTCCAGTTTCGCGGTCACTCCGCTCGCCCAGGGTTACATGGCCGGCGCGCCCGAGGGCGCGGCCGCCAAGGCGCAGGAAGGCAGCTGCGGTGGCGACAAGGCCGCCCACAAGTCCGGCGAAGGCAAGTGCGGTATCGACCGCGTCGATACCGACAAGGACGGCAAGGTCTCGCGCGCCGAGTTCGATGCCGTCCATCCGGACGAGGGCGGGAAGTTCGCCGCCATGGATGCCAACGGCGACGGCTTCGTCGACAAGGCCGAGCACGAGGCCCACAAGGCCGCCGCCAAGGGCGACATGGAAGGCAAGTGCGGCGAGGGCAAGTGCGGCGGCATGGCCTGAGCAGGGTCGGCCCCGCGTGACCACGTCGCCGCCACCGCTGGCCGCGGCCAGCGCGGGCCTGGGCCTGCGGCGCGGA
>JAEXTE010000097.1 GCA_023453655.1 Pseudomonadota bacterium | reverse complement strand
GCCCCAACCCGACCAAAGTCTTGGCGGCCCTCCGGGCCCTCAGGGCTGGCCGTGATCGTGTGCCGCGGGCGCCCCGGCCTCTCCCTGCTCGAGCCGGTCCAGGAAATCCACGGCCCGGCGCAGGTGGGGGATGACGATGCTGCCGCCCACCACCAGCCCCACCGAGAAGGTCTCGAACAGCTCCTCGCGGCTGGCGCCGGCTTGCCGGCACTGCGCCACGTGGTAGCTGATGCAGTCGTCGCAGCGCAGGACCAGCGAGGCCACCAGGCCCAGCAGTTCCTTGGTCTTCACGCCCAGGGCGCCGGCCTGGTAGGTCTGGGTGTCGAGGGCGAAGAAGCGCCGCACCACCTGGTTGGGCTCGGCGAGGATGCGCTCGTTCATGCGCTGGCGGAACGCGGTGAATTCCCTGACCCGGTCTGACTCGCTCATCTGGCCCGTTCCTGGCTCATGTCTGGAAGAAAATGGATACCGATCGGCCACGCGGGCGTGGCGCGCGCCGCTCAGCGCTGGTCGAGCAGCGCGTCGAGCCCGCCGGCCCGGTGCAGGGCCATCATGTCGTCGTAGCCCCCGACATGGGTGTCGCCGATGAAGATCTGCGGCACCGAGGTGCGACGCGTGCGCGCGACCATCCGCTCGCGCTCGGCCGGGTCCAGGTCGATCCGCACTTCGTCCCACTGCAGGCCACGACTGCGCAGGAAGTTCTTGGCGGCCACGCAGTAGCCGCAGATGGCGCTGGTATAGAGCGTGATCGGCGGCTGTGCCGCGGCGGTGGGGTCGGCCATGTCGGGAACCTGTCGCGCTGGAGTGGGTCGAATGGTGGGTCCCAGCGCGGCGCTTTTCCACCTCTGCCGGCGGAACGCTGCGAACGATTAACATCGGATTCACTCCCCACCGGCGACGCCCCGGCATGCTTGGCCGGGGCGATGCCCCGTCTCCCGCTCCGCCGCCGGACCTTCATGCGCACACGCTTCGCCCGCTTCCGCACAGTGTTCGCGACCGCCCTGCTGGTCGTCGTCGCCGCGTCCGGCGCGTCGGCGCAGGAGAACCGCCTGCCCGACATCGGCTCCTCGGCCGGCGCGGTGCTGGGACCGGTCCAGCAGGCCGAGTACGGCCGCATGATGCTGGCCCAGCTGCGCCACTACGGCTACGTGCTGGAGGATCCGCTGAGCGAGGCCTGGCTGCAGTCGACCGGCAATCGCCTCGCCGCGGTCAGCGACGACCCGGAGCAGCGCTTCACCTTCTTCATGATGAAGGACCGCAGCATCAACGCCTTCGCCACGCTGGGCGGCTACATCGGCATGAACGCCGGCCTGGTGCTGGCGGCCGAGAGCGAGGACGAGGTGGCCGCGGTGCTGGGCCACGAGATCGCCCACGTCACCCAGGCGCACGTGCTGCGCAGCGTCGAGCGTGCGCAGCGCGACAGCATTCCGATCCTGCTCGCCATGCTCGGCGCGATCGCGGTGGCCCAGTCGGCCGGCGGCAACTCGTCCGACGATGCCGCCATGGCGGCCATCGCCAGTGCGCAGGGCCTGGCCGCGCAGCGCCAGATCAACTACACCCGCTCCAACGAGTCCGAGGCCGACCGCATCGGCATCCGCACCCTGGCGCGGGGCGGCTACGAACCGATCGCGATGGCCAGCATGTTCGAGCGCATGCAGGCGGCGTCGCGAACCAACCAGGGCGGCGAGCGCGAACGCCTGCCCGACTACCTCAAGACCCATCCGGTCACCACCACGCGCATCAGCGAGGCCAAGGATCGCGCCCAGCGGCTGGGCGCGACCACGGTGACCGGATCGGTATCGACCCCGGATGCCACGCGCACCGAGCGGGTCCGGATCGACGGCGTGGCGGTGCCCGACAGCCTGCGCCTGAGCGACAACCCGCTGCTCCCGTCCACCCTGTCCCTGGCCGGCGGCCTGCAGGGCGGCGATCGTCAGGAGTTCGGCTGGGCGCGCGAGCGCCTGCGGGTGCTCAGCGCCAACACGCCCGATGCCGCGGTACGCGAGTACGAGCAGATCGCCCGCGCCAGACCGCTGGACGACGCGCAGTTGTACGGCCTGTCGGTGGCGCAGCTGCGCGCCGGCCGTGGCGAGCAGGCCGCGCTGGGCCTGGCCGGCCTGCTCGAGCGCCATCCGGGCGATCTTTGGATCGGCCTGGCCCTGGCCGAGGCCGAGGCCCATGCCGGCCGCGCGGACGCCGCGGACCGGCGCTTCGAGGACCTGCTCGCGCGCATGCCGCGCAACCCGGCCGTGGCCCTGACCTACGCCGACATCCTCGTCGCGCGGGACACGCCCGAGGCCGGCCGCCGTGCGCAGGCGGTGCTGCGGCCGCTGCTCAACGCCAGCGGCGACGATCCGGCATTCCAGCGCACCTTCGCGCGTGCCAGCGAGATCGCGGGCGATCCGGTGCGCGCCGGTGAATCCTGGGCCGAGGCGGCCTTCCTCAGCGGGCGCGAGGAACAGGCCCTGGTCCAGCTGACCACGTTGCGCAAGCGCGACGACCTCGACTACTACGCCCGGGCGCGGATCGACGCCCGCATCGCCCGCATCACCCCGGTGGTGCTGGAGCTGCGTCGGCAGGGCCTGCGCGACCCCGACCTGCGCCGCAACTGAATACCGCCCGATGCCGCCCGCGCCCGGCGGCGTCATCATCGCGTCACAAATCTGTCGTCTAATGCCCGCCATCGGCCCCGCAGGTGGGCTGGCAGGACCGGACGTGCAGAAACGCATCCTGATCGTCGACGATGAACCCGCGATCCGCGAGATGGTGGCCTTCGCCCTGCGCAAGGGCGATTTCGAGCCGGCCCACGCCGGCGACGCGCGCGAGGCGCAGTCGGCCATTGCCGACCGCGTCCCCGACCTGATCCTGCTCGACTGGATGCTGCCCGGTACCAGCGGCCTTGAACTGGCGCGGCGCTGGCGCAGGGAGCCGCTGACCCGCGAGGTGCCGATCATCATGCTCACCGCGCGGGGCGAGGAGAACGATCGCGTCGGCGGACTCGAGGCCGGCGTGGACGACTACGTGGTCAAGCCGTTCTCGGCGCGAGAACTGCTGGCCCGGATCCGCGCGGTGATGCGACGTTCACGCGAGGACGACGAGGACGGCAGCGTCGCCGTCGGCTCCCTGCGCATCGACGGCGCGGCGCACCGCGTGTTCGCCGACGACGCGCCGGTCGCCATCGGACCCACGGAATACCGGCTGCTGCACTTCTTCATGACCCATCCCGAACGCGTCTACAGCCGCGCCCAGCTGCTCGACCACGTCTGGGGCGGCAGCGTCTACGTCGAGGAGCGCACGGTGGACGTGCATATCCGGCGCCTGCGCAAGACACTGGAGCCGTCAGGACTCGATGGCATGGTGCAGACGGTCCGCGGCGCCGGCTACCGCTTCTCCGCATCGACGTGAGCCGGGGCTGCGCCGGGACTTCCCGCGCGGGAACCGGCAGACTGCCGACCGGGACGCGCCGCCGGCATCTGCCAGCCCGGATCGCGCCGCCGGCATGAGTCCCATCCACCCGCACCGGCCCAGCCCCGCCCGAGACACGATGCCTCCCAGCGCCCGCTCCGCGTGGACCCGCACCCTTGGCCACCTCGCCCTGGCGCTCGCGGCCGCGCTCGCCCTGGGCCTGCTGCTGGACCGGGTCGGACTGGCGTTCGCGCTGGCGGCACTGGGCGTGGTGGCCTGGCACTACTGGCGGCTGCACCGCCTGGTCGCGCGGCTCGCCTCGCGCCAGCGCCAGCCGCAAGCCTCGGGTCACGGCATCTGGAACGAGCTCGAACGGCAGCTGCACGCCAGCCAGGAAGGAATGCGTGCACGCAAGCGCCGGCTGATCGGCATGCTGCGCGCCTACCGCGCGGTGGCCGCGGCCCTGCCCGACGCGGTGGTCGTGGTCGAGCGCAACAGCCAGCGCGTGCAGTGGTTCAACGAGGCGGCGGTGCGCCTGCTGGGCCTGCGCTATCCGTCCGACGTCGGCCAGCCGCTCGGCGAGCGCCTGCAGCCGCTGCGGATCGCGCACTGGTTGGCGTCCGGGCGCAATGCCGAGCCCCTGCTCGACGTGGCCTCGCCGCTGAGCCCGGACATCCGCCTGACCTTGCGCCTGATCCCGTATTCGGACGAGCTGTGGCTGGTGGTCGCGCGGGACGTGACCAAGATGATGCGGCTGGAGCAGGTGCGGCGCGATTTCGTCGCCAACGTCTCGCACGAACTGCGCACGCCGCTCACCGTCGTGCACGGCTACCTGGACATGCTCGACGCCGACGAGCACCCGGCATGGGCGCCGATGCTGGGCGAGATGCAGCAGCAGTCGCAGCGCATGACCCAGCTGGTCGAGGACCTGCTGACCCTGTCGCGGCTCGAGGCCCAGGAAGGCGTGGACAGCGAGCCGGTGGCCATGTCGGCGATGCTGGGCGCGCTGCAGCGGGAGGCCCTCGCGCTGAGCCAGGGACGTCACGAGGTGACCGTCGAGGACAGCGCGCGGGTGGACCTGGCCGGCTCGCAGCGGGAGTTGCACAGCGCGTTCTCCAACCTGGTCAGCAACGCGGTGCGCTACACGCCCGCGGGTGGCGCGATCGCCATCGTCTTCGCCCGCGATGGCGACGGCGCGGTACTCTCGGTGCGCGACAGCGGCTACGGCATTCCGCCCGCCCACCTGCCGCGACTGACCGAGCGCTTCTACCGCGTCTCGACCAGCCGCTCGCGCGGGTCCGGCGGCACCGGCCTCGGCCTCGCCATCGTCAAGCACGTGCTCAACCTGCACCAGGCGCGGCTGGACATCGCCAGCGAGGTCGGCCGCGGCAGCGTGTTCTCCTGTCATTTCGGTCCCGCGCGCATCCTGGCGCGCGAGGCCAACCGCTCCGGAGCCGTCCATTGAACCTACCAGGCAAACCCACGATGCCGGGCAACCCGCGCGAGCCGCGCCAGGCCCTTGCCACGCCGCCGGTGCCGGCCATGGACCCGGCCGCGCCGGATCCGCTGCGCGATCCCGCGCTCTACTTCAACCGCGAGCTGTCGCAGCTGGATTTCAACTTCCGGGTCCTGGCCCAGGCCATGGACGAATCGGTGCCGCTGCTCGAGCGCCTGCGCTACCTGTGCATCTCCTGCACCAACCTCGACGAGTTCTTCGAGATCCGCGCGGCTACCGTGCGCCACGCGCAGGATTTCGGCACCGTGCCCACGCCGCCCGACGGGCTGGCCCCGGCGACGGTGCTCAAGCGCATCCACGAACGCGCCGCCGAGCTGGTCGAGGCGCAGTACCGCTGCTGGAACGAGGTGCTGCGGCCCGGCCTGACCGAGAACGGCGTGCGCGTGCTGGCCCGCGGAAGCTGGAGTGCGCGGCAGACGCGCTGGCTGCGGGCGTACTTCCGCGACGAGATCATGCCGGTGCTTTCGCCGCTGGGCCTGGACCCGGCGCATCCGTTCCCGAAGATCCTCAACAAGTCGCTCAACATCGTGGTGGTGCTCAAGGGCCGCGACGCGTTCGGGCGGGTCGGCAACCTCGCCATCGTCCGCGCACCGCGCTCGCTGCCGCGCATCATCCAGCTGCCGGAGAAGGTGTCGGGCGGCGAACACGATTTCGTGTTCCTGTCGGCGGTGCTGTCGGAGTTCGTGCACGAGCTGTTCCCCGGGATGGAGGTCAAGGGCGCCTACCAGTTCCGGGTGACCCGCAATTCGGAACTGATCGTGGACGAGGACGAGGTGGAGAACCTGGCGCTGGCGCTGCGCGACGAGCTGGCCGGCCGTGGTTACCTGCGCGCCATGCGGCTGGAAATCGCCGCGGACTGCCCCGCCGCCATCGTCCGCACCCTGCTGCAGAACTTCGACCTGCCGGAAAACGCGGTGTACCGCATCGACGGGCCGGTCAACCTCAACCGGGTGATCCAGGTCTACGACCTGGTGCAGCGCCCCGACCTGAAGTTCGCGCCGTTCCAGCCGCGCGCGCTCAAGGGCAGCGACGCGATCTTCGACCTCGTCGCCAGGGGCGACGTGCTGCTGCACCACCCCTTCGACGCCTTCTCGCCGGTGCTGGAGCTGATCAAGCAGGCCGCCGAGGATCCCAACGTCCTGGCCATCAAGCAGACCCTGTACCGCACCGGCGCGGACTCGCCGATCGTCGAGCACCTGGTGCAGGCGGCGCGCAACGGCAAGGACGTGACGGTGGTGGTGGAACTGCGCGCGCGTTTCGACGAGGAGGCCAACCTCGGCCTGGCGGACCGGCTGCAGGAAGCCGGCGTGCAGGTGGTGTACGGCGTGGTCGGCTTCAAGACCCACGCCAAGATGCTGCTGGTGGTGCGCCGCGAGGGCCGCAAGCTGCGCCGCTACGTGCACCTGGGTACGGGCAACTACCACTCCGGCACCGCCCGGGTCTACACCGACATCGGCCTGATCAGCGCCGATCCGGACATCGGCAACGACGTCCACCTGATCTTCCAGCAGCTCTCGGGGCTGGCGCCCGCGATCTCGCTGCGGCGGCTGCTGCAGTCGCCCTTCACGCTGCACGCGGGCATCCTCGAGCGGATCGCGCGCGAGACCGCGCATGCCGAAGCGGGCCGGCCCGGCCGGATCATCGCCAAGATGAACGCGCTCAACGAGCCGCAGGTGATGCGTGCGCTGTACGCGGCCTCGCAGGCGGGCGTGCAGATCGACCTGATCGTGCGCGGCGCCTGCTCGCTGCGACCGGGCGTGCCGGGGGTGTCGGACAACATCCGCGTGCGCTCGATCGTCGGCCGCTTCCTCGAGCACCACCGCGTGTACTGGTTCGGCAACGACGGCGATCCGGACCTTCTGTGCTCGAGCGCGGACTGGCTGGAGCGCAACCTGCTGCGGCGCGTCGAATGCTGCTTCCCGATCCTCGATCCCGCGCTTGCGGCGCGGGTCAAGGAGGAGGCGCTCGACAACTACCTCGCCGACAACTTCAACGCCTGGGAATTGCGCGAAGACGGTGTTTACCGCAAGCTTGCGCCCGACGAGGATTCCCTGCCGCACTCGGCGCAAACCTTCCTGCTTGCCAGACTCTGCGGATGATGGATGCGCTCGCCCGTGCCGGTACCCTGACCTCGCCGCTGCGCGACGGCGACATGCTCGCCGCGATCGACCTGGGTTCCAACAGCTTCCACATGGTGGTCGCCAGCTACACGCTGGGCCAGCTGCGCATCGTCGACCGCCTGCGCGAAACCGTGCGGCTGGCCGAAGGCCTGGACGGCAAGGGCGGCCTGTCCGCGGACGTGCGCCAGCGCGCGCTGACCTGCCTTGCCCGTTTCGGCCAGCGCATCCGCGAGATCCCGCCGCATCGCGTACGCGCCCTGGCGACCAACACCGTGCGCCTGCTGGCCTCGCCGCAGTCGTTCCTGGTCCCGGCCGAAACCGCGCTCGGCCACGGCATCGAGGTGATCTCCGGCCGCGAGGAAGCGCGCCTGATCTACCTGGGCGTGGCGCATGCGCAGCGCCCGCGCCCGGGCAGCCTGCGGCTGGTGATCGACATCGGCGGCGGCTCGACCGAGTGCATCATCGGCCGCGGGTTCCAGGCGGTCGAGCGCGAAAGCCTGCAGGTCGGCTGCATCGCCACCACGCGCCGTTTCTTCGGCAACGGCAGGCTCTCGCGCCGGAAGTGGAGCGAGGCGGTGATCGAGGTCGGCGCCGAATTCCAGCAGTTCGCCAATACCTACCGCGCGCTGGGCTGGAACGAAGCGATCGGCGCCTCCGGCACCAACAAGGCGATCGGCGAGATCTGCGCGGCGATGAAGCTGACCAAGGGCGCCGTCACCGCCGAGGCGCTGCCGCAGGTGCGCGATCGCCTGCTGCGGGCCGGCCACATCGACGACATCGACCTGCCCGGCCTGTCCGCCGAGCGCCGGTCGATCATCGCCGGCGGCATTGTCGTGCTGGAAGCGGCGTTCGCCGCGTTCGGCCTGGTGCGCATGGCGGTGAGCAAGGCGGCCATGCGCGAGGGCGTGCTGTATGACATGCTCGGCCGCGGCGGCGAACACGATCCGCGTGAAGCCTCGATCCTCGCCCTCACCCAGCGCTACGGCATAGACGTGGCCCAGGCCGCGCGCGTGGAGACCACCGCCATCCGCCTGTTCGAGCAGGTCGCGCCTGCGTGGAAGCTCGATGCCGACGACCTGCTGATGCTGGCCTGGGCGGCCCGCCTGCACGAACTGGGCCTGGTCATCGCGCACAGCCAGTACCAGGTGCACGGCGCCTACGTGATCGAGCACTCCGACATCGCGGGTTTCTCGCGGCAGGAGCAGCAGTTCCTGGCCGCACTGGTGCGCACGCACCGGCGCCGCATCCACAAAGGCGCCTTCGACGCCCTGCCCGACCGCCTGCTCGATGCCGCGCGCCGCAGCGCCGCCCTGCTTCGCATCGCGGCGCTCCTGCACCGCGCGCGCGATGCGGACGAGATCCCGCGCCTGGAACTGGAAGCAGACGGCATGCGACTGACCCTGCGCCTGGAGCGACGCTGGCTGGAGATGCGCCCCCTGCTGCGCGCCGACCTGGAGAGCGAACCGACCGCCATCGCCGCGCTCGGGATCCAGTTCGAGATCGCGGTCGACTGAGCACCGCCGCGACGCTGCCGCGCGGCCTCCCCGCCCGTCACCGGACGGTCATCCCCTCGCCATCCCCGCGTCACGGCGGCGCGCCAGCATGCGCCAAACGCGGAGGAGCCATGCACTACGCCATCGTCACCGAGACCTATCCCCCCGAGGTCAACGGCGTTGCGTTGACCATCCAGTCGCTCGAACACGGACTGCGCCAGCGTGGACACCGGGTCTCGCTGGTCCGGCCACGCCAGGACGGCGCGGCGCCGGCGGATGCCGACCACCTGCTGGTCGGGGGCGTCGCCCTGCCAGGCTATCCCGGCCTGCGCGCAGGCCTGCCCTCTCCTGGCCCGATCGCCGCCGCCTGGCGGCATGCACGCCCCGATGCCGTCTATATCGCCACCGAGGGTCCGCTCGGCTGGTCGGCGCTGCGCACCGCGCGCCGGCTCGGCATCCCGGCGGCGACCGGATTCCACACTCGTTTCGACACCTACATGCGCGACTACCGCCTGCCCTGGATGGAGCCGGTGGCGCTCGGCTGGATGCGCCGCTTCCACAACCAGGCCGACGCGACACTGGTTCCCACGCGGGACCTGCAGATGGCGCTGCGCGCGCAGGGTTTCCGCCGCCCGCGCGTGCTGCCGCGGGGCGTGGACACGGTCCTGTTCGACCCCGTGCGACGCAGCGCGGCGGTCCGGGAAGGCCTGGGCGTGGCGCCGGACGCGCCGCTGCTGATCCATGTCGGCCGGCTCGCCGCCGAGAAGAACCTGTCCCTTGCCCTGTGCGCCTTCCGCCGCCTGCAGGTGCGGCGCCCCGACGCGCGCATGGTATGGATCGGCGACGGTCCACTGCGCGAGCGCATGCGGCGCGAGAATCCCGACTGCGTGTTCGCCGGCACGCTGCGCGGAGAAGCGCTGGCTCGACAGTTCGCCAGCGCGGACCTGTTCGTGTTCCCCAGCCTCAGCGAGACCTTCGGCAACGTGACGCTCGAGTCGATGGCCAGCGGCGTGCCGGTGGTCGCCTACGACTACGGGGCCGCGCGCGAGCACCTGATCCACGGCGCGCACGGCGCGGCCATCCCCTGCGGCGACGAATCCGCCTTCGTCGCGGCCGTGACGGCCCTGGGCAGCGACATGCCGCGGCTGGCGGCGATGGGCCGGTCGGCGCGCGCCGCCGTCGCCGGGCTCTCGCCCGCCCAGGTGGTGGCCGAGTTCGACCGCCTGCTCGCGGGATTGCGCGATGGCCAGCGGCCGCACGCGCACCTCGCCGCCTGATCGCTGGCCGTTGGCCGACGCCGACTGGTGCCTGCGCGCCAACCGGGCGGCAGACCGGCGCCCGATCCGGCGTTGCCTCGCGCTCGCCAGCCGTCTGGGCGACGG
>JAEXTE010000103.1 GCA_023453655.1 Pseudomonadota bacterium | reverse complement strand
TGGATGCGGATCGAACCGCCGCCGATCTCGTTGCCGTTGAGCACCATGTCGTAGCCGCGCGACACCGCCGTGGCGGCATTGGCGCGCAGGTCGGCCTCGTCGTCCACGGCCGGGGCGGTGAAGGGATGGTGCAGGGCCACGTAGCGCTGCGCCTCCTCGTCCCATTCGAACATCGGGAAGTCGGTGACCCAAAGCGGCTTCCAGCCGTCCTCGACCAGGCCGAAATCCCTGCCGGCCTTGAGCCGGATCGCGCCCATGAAGTCGCTCACGGTCGAATACCTGCCGGCGCCGAAGAACACGATGTCGCCGTTGCCGGCGCCCACGTGCGCCAGCAGTGCGGCGAACGCGGCCTCGTCGAAGAACTTCTGGATCGGCGAGGTCACCTCGCCGTTCTCGCCGATCTTGATGTAGGCCAGCCCCTTGGCGCCGTACTTGCCGGCGTGCGCGGCGTATTCGTCGATCTGCTTGCGCGAGAGCGAGGCGCCGCCGGGAATGCGCAGCGCCGCGACGCGGCCGCCGGCCTCGTTGGCCGGGCCGGTGAACACCGCGAAGCCGCTGTCCCTGACCAGGTCGGCCACGTCCACCAGCTCGAGCGCGATGCGCAGGTCGGGCTTGTCCGAACCGTAGCGGCGCATGGCCTCGGCATACGTCATGCGCGGGAATTCGGCGGCCAGTTCGACGCCGGCGACCTCGCGGAACACGTCGCGGATCATCGCCTCGACCGTGTCCTGCACGTCGCGCTCGGACACCCAGGCGAACTCCATGTCGAGCTGGGTGAATTCCAGCTGGCGGTCTGCGCGCAGGGCCTCGTCGCGGAAGCAGCGCGCGATCTGGTAGTAGCGGTCGAAGCCGGCCATCATCAGGATCTGCTTGAACAGCTGCGGCGACTGCGGCAGGGCGTAGAACTCGCCCGGGTGCATGCGCGCCGGGACCAGGAAGTCGCGCGCGCCCTCGGGCGTGGCCTTGGTCAGGATCGGCGTCTCGATGTCCTGGAAGCCGCGCGCGTCCAGCCAGTGGCGCAGCGCGCTGACCAGCTTCGTGCGGGTGCGCATCTTGCGCTGCATCTCGGGACTGCGCAGGTCGAGGTAGCGGTACTTGAGGCGGATGTCCTCGCCCGGGTTCTCGTGGTGGTGGAACGGCAGCGGATCGGCCTTGTTCAACACCTCGATGCGCTCGGCCACGATTTCCACCTGCCCGGTACGGATCTTCGCGTTGACCGAGTGGCGGCGGCGCACGGTGCCGGTGATGCGCAGGCAGTCCTCGTAGCCCACCTTCTCGGCCATGGCCACCACTTCGGCGTTGCCGGCAGCGTCCGACGGCTCGGCCACGACCTGGACGATCCCCTCGTGGTCGCGCAGGTCGATGAAGCAGACGCCCCCCAGGTTGCGGGCGACGTCGGCCCAGCCGCACAGGGTCACGGTCTGCCCGACCAACGACTCGTCGATCAGGCCGCAGAAATGGGTACGCATGGAACGGGAACTCCGGAAGGTCGTGCCGGCGGTGCCGGCAAACCGCCAAGTTTAAGGGGCCGGCCGCCGCGACGCGACGGAAAGTGAACGGCTCGGGGCGCGATCGGGTTCCCAGGGCGGCCGTCGACGGGAGATTCAGCAATATGACGGCAAGGTGTCAGCCTGGCCCCGTCATGCGGGAGCCGGCCCCGTCCGCCCGAGGAAGCCCATCCGCATGACGCCGATCCTGCTCCTGTCCCTGCTCCTGCTGGCCTACCTCTTGGTCGCCTCGCCGCGCCTGGCGTGGCTCAAGGCGGGCCTGCTGTCGGCCCTGCTGCTGGCGCTCAGCGTCTGGTGGCTGGTCGACCGGATGAGCGGGAACGGGATCGATGCCGCCACCCTCTACCACCTCCAGGCCGGCCTGCAGGGCGCCGGCGTTGGCGACTTCGGCGCGGACATCGCGCGGTTCCTGGGCCTGGCCCTGCTCTCGCTGCTGCCGCTGGCCCTGGTGCCACTGCTGCGCGGACGCCTGCGGGGCTTCCGCCTGCGCCATTCCACGCCCGCCGTGTCCGCGGGATTCGCCGCCACGCTGGCCCTGGCCTTTCTCGCCAGCCCGCTCTGGTCCGACCTGCAGCGGCTGCGCGGCCACTTCGCCCCGGCCGACGCGGACGGGGTGGCGGCCCAGTACCAGGTCCCCGGCGGCGAGCTGCCGAGGCGTCCCAATATCGTCTGGATCTACGCCGAGAGCCTGGAACGCACCTATCTCGACGAATCGGTCTTCCCGGGCCTGATGCCGCACCTGGCCCGGCTGGTGAAGGAGGGGCTGGATTTCCGCGACATCGCCTCCCCCGAGGGCGGCGGCTGGACCATCGCCGGCCTGGTCACCTCGCAGTGCGGAATCCCGCTGACCGCCGCGCGCGGCGACGAGAACAGCCTGGGGCGGATGAGCGACTTCCTGCCCGGGGCCCACTGCCTGGGCGATTTCCTCAAGGGCCAGGGCTACCGCAACCTGTTCCTCGGCGGGGCCGACGCGAACTTCGCGGCCAAGGGCCGGTTCCTGGAACAGCACGGCTACGACGAGGTCCGCGACCTGGCCCATTACCGCCAGGCCGGGATCGAGCCGCGGCACTTCTCCAACTGGGGCCTGCACGACGACGTGCTGCTCGAGGATGCCTTCGACACCTTCCTGGCGCTGTCGGCGGCCGGCGCGCCGTTCATGCTCAACGCGCTGACCATGGACACGCACCATCCGGCCGGGCACCTGCCCGAGGCCTGTCGCGACGTGCGCTACGAGAGCCCGCTGGGCGACATCGGCCTGCTGCATGCGATCAAGTGCAGCGACCTGCTGATCTCGCAGCTGGTCGAGCGCATCCGCGCCTCCGACTACGCCGACGACACCCTGATCGTGCTGGCCTCCGACCACCTGGCCATGCCCAACCACCTGAGCCACGTGCTCAAGGACATGCGCCGCGAGAACCTGCTGCTGTTCCTCGGCCCCGGCATCGAGGGCCAGCAGCTGGCGGTGCCCGGCACGACGCTGGATTCGGGCGCCACCCTGCTCTCGCTGATCGACCCGGACCGGACGGCGCTGGGCTTCGGCCGCTCGCTGCTGGCGCCCGATGCCGCGCCGGGCGCCAGCGTGGCGGCGCTGGGCGCGTCCGGCGCGGAGTACGCCCCGTACCTGGCCTACGCGCGCAGCCTGTGGACCGGCGGCGATACCCGCACGCTGCAGGTGGACGATGGCCAGATCCGCATCGGACTGCAGCAGGTGCATCCGCCGGTGATGATCGAATACGAGCCGGACTGGACCCTGGGCTCGATCACGATGGAGGACGCACCGCGCCAGTTCGGCATCGACGACCCGGCCAACGTGCGCGCCTACGTGGACCGCTGCACCGCCTTCGACGACGACGCGTTGAGCGGCGAATGGTGCGCCCTGCTGGTGGACGGCCAGAACAACCGCAGGCTGTTTGCCGACGCCGACCTGCAGCGGGGCGTGCGCGTGGATGCGCCGCTGGAGGCCGCTCCGGGCCCGCGCCCGCGTCCGCGCCGCGCGGTCTGGCTGGGCCATGAAACCGAAGTGGTCGCGGGCCAGTACCAGCTGCGCGTGCGCCCGCGCGAATGGCCGACCCACCCGTTCTGGCTCGAGGCGGTGGCCTCGGACGGGCGCGTGGTGGCGCGCGAGTGGGTGCAGCCGGAGGGACGCCGGCCGACCGGGCCGATCCGCCTGCAGATCGGCGTGGACGAGACCATCACCGACCTGGAGTTCCGCGCCTGGCTGGACTGGGCCGAATACATGGAGCTCGACAGCCTGGCGATGGTGCGCACGGCGCCGCGCTCGCGCGGCTGAGCGCGGGCGGCGGACACGGCAACGTTCGCGGGTCCCGGGCGCGCTGCGCGCCCGGACCGGGTTCAGGCTTCGGCGGCCTTCGGCGCCGGGGCGGGCGTGGACGCGGCCGGCTTGGCGGCGTCGGTGGACGACGGTTCGGACTTGGGCGCCTTGGCCTCGTCGCCGCCGGCCAGGTTGCGCTTCTTGTCGCCATCCTTCTTGAAATCCGTCTCGTACCAGCCGCCGCCGGCCAGGCGGAACGACGGCGCGGTCAGCGCACGCTTGACCGAAGCGGCGTTGCAGGACGGACAGGTCTCCGGATCCGGATCGGAAAGCTTCTGCAGCCGGTCGAAGCTGTGGCCGCACTGCTCGCAGCGGAACGCGTAGATGGGCATGGCGATATCGGGAAGAGGTGGTTCGTCCAGGCGCGCAGGATGGGGGCGCCCGGCGCGGATTCAAGCCCGGGCCGGGCTCAGGGCGCCTCGCTGCCCCAGGGCGGCGGCGGCAGGTCGACCGGGCGGCCCAGGTCGAACGCCACCTTGAACTCGCGGCCACCCGGGCGGGTGAGTTCGTAGACGAAGCGCTCGCCGGGCTCGACCTCCATCGCCCAGGTATTGGCGACCGAGGCGTCCAGGCCTTCGCGCTGGAACATCGCGATCGACTCCTCGTCCACCGGGAACTCCTGGCGCACGGCCGTGCCGGGGCCGGCGGTGTGGCCGCCGTACATGGTCACCGCGTCCTCGCTGCCGTCCTCGTGGCGGTGGTCGTGCTTCAGGCGCAAGCCGGTCCCGGTGCGGGTGAGCACCCAAGTCCGCGAGCGGTCCTCGCCGACATGGAACGGCACCAGCAGTTGCTTCGCCGGCTCATCGCAGCCGCGCACGTGCATCACCAGGCGCTTGCCCTCGAAATCGTCCGGCTCGCTGCTCCTGGGCTCGTTGGCGACGATGCGGCCCTCGAAGGCCTGGCCGCAGTGGCTGGCGAGGGCGGCGAGGAAGGCATCGGCCGGGGCGGTCGCGGCGGCGTCGGCCGCCGCATCGGCGGCTCCGGCCCGCGGGGCGGCGTCGGCGGCGGGAAGATCGACCTCGACGGTCGGGGTGCAGGCGGCGAGCGCCAGCGCGAGGGTCGAGGCGGTGGCGGCGGCGAGGCGTCTGTGGGACATGGCACCAGGATCGTCGGAGGCAGCCCGCACCGTAGCCGCGGGGTCATCCGATCGCAAGCCGCCGCCTGGCGATCCGCCAGGGCATGGACCGCGCCCGCCAGCGGTGCAGCCGTGCCCGTCCTGCGGGCGATGCCCGCAAGCTGGCAGCGCGCGAACGTGCCGCCCGCACGAGCCGCAGCACAGGCAGGCCGCGAGCCGGCACCTAACGGAAATCGCGCGCAGGCGACCGCGCCGGCGGCCTCAGCCGTACAGGGCCAGCAGTTCGCCCTCGGCCTCGTCGAGCTGCGCGCGCAGCGCCGCCTGCCGCTGGCCCAGGGCCGAGACCCGGGCGCCGTCGGCGTAGACCGCCGGATCGGCCAGTTCGGCGTCGATGCCGGCCAGCGCCTGCTCCAGTTCGGCGACCCGCGCCTCGGCCTTGCCGAGCTTGTGCGGATTGACCTTCTGCGCCGGCTTTGCCGGTTCGGCCGTGGGCTCGGCCGCCTTCGGCATCGCCGGGGCCCGGGCCTGCTCGCTGGCCGGCCGCGAACGCAGCCACGCGGCGTACTCGTCGAGGTCGCCGTCGAAGGGCTTGACCACGCCGTCGGATACGCGCCAGAAGGTGTCGCTGACCAGGCCGATCAGGTGCCGGTCGTGCGAGACCAGCACGATCGCGCCGTCGAAATCGCTCAGCGCCTCGGCCAGCGCTTCGCGCATGTCCAGGTCGAGGTGGTTGGTGGGTTCGTCGAGCAGCAGCACGTTGGGCTGCTTCCACGCGATCAGGGCCAGCGCCAGGCGCGCGCGCTCGCCGCCGGAGAAGCCGTCGATGCTCTCGAACGCGCGGTCGCCGGGGAAATACCACTTGCCGAGGAAGTCTCGGAAGGCCTGGGTCGGCGAATCGGGCGACAGCTCGCGCAGGTGGTCGATCGGCGAGGTGCCTGCCTTCAGCGACTCCACCGTGTGCTGGGCGAAGTAGCCGATGCGCAGGTCCGGGTGGGCGTAGCGCTCGCCCGCCACCAGCGGCAGTTCGCCCACCAGCGACTTGACCAGGGTCGACTTGCCGGCGCCGTTGGGGCCGAGCAGGCCGATGCGGTCGCCGGCCTCCAGGCCGAAGCCGACGTCGGCCAGGATCCGCGCGTCGGCGCCATAGCCGCAGACGCCGTCGTTGATGCGCAGCAGCGCATGCGGCAGCTTCAATGGCGCCGGGAACTCGATCCGGAACTCGCGCTCGGCGCGCACCGCCTCGGTGCCGGCCAGCTTGGCCAGGCGCTTCATGCGGCTCTGCGCCTGGCGCGCCTTGCTGGCCTTGGCCTTGAAGCGGTCGATGAACTTCTGCAGGTGGGCGCGCTCGGCCTGCTCCTTCTCGTGCGCGATCTGCTGCTGGCGCAGGTGTTCGGCGCGCTG
>JAEXTE010000089.1 GCA_023453655.1 Pseudomonadota bacterium | reverse complement strand
GCCAGCGACACCGAGTTGATGCAGTGGCGTTCGTGCGTGGGTGGCGGGCCGTCGGGAAAGACGTGGCCGAGGTGGCTGCCGCAGCGCGCGCACACTTCCTCGGTGCGGATCATGCCGTGGCTGGTGTCGCGTACGTAGCGGATATGGTCGGGCGCATAGGGCGCGAAGAAGCTGGGCCAGCCGGGGCCGGAATCGAACTTGGCGCCGGAGCGGAACAGCGGCAGCCCGCACAGCCGGCAGGCATAGACGCCCTCGCGCTTGTTGTCCAGGAACACGCCGCAGAACGGCGCCTCGGTGCCGTGGGCCAGCAGCACACGGCGCTCGGCCTCGTCCAGGCCCGCCTCGAGCGTGGCGCGCTGGGCGGGGTCGGGCGGGCTCAGGTCGAATCCAGGCACGGGCGTTTCCTTGCTGCGGGGGCTGCGCGGAGTGTGCCAGCTTCGGGACGGGCCGGAGTAAGCGGCCTGTTAGCGTGGAAGAGCGTGCCCGCAGCGCCTACTGGGCCTGCGGCAGCAGGTACCAGGCCTCGACTTCGCCCTTGAGCTTGATCGTCAGCGGCTGGCCGCGACGGTCCAGCGCCTTGCCGGCGGCCACGCGGATCCAGCCCTCGCTGATGCAGTACTCCTCCACGTCACGGCGCTCCACGCCCTTGAAGCGGATGCCGATGCCGCGGCCCAGCGCGGCCTCGTCGTAATGCGGGCTGCGCGGGTCGTTGCTGAGGTGGTCGGGGGGCGTATCGGACATGGCAAAGGGATGGATCAGGCGTGGCCGCCATTGTAGCGGACCTGCTCAGGGCGATTCGCCGCGTCCCTGCGCACGTGCGCGCGCGATCACCGCGCGCACCAGCACCCGGTCGCGATGGCGCGAGATCGGCTGCGCGCCGAGCGCGATCGCATGTTCGCGCAACTCCGCGGTGACGTCGTAGTGCGCCCCGCTGGTCTTGTTCTGGAAGGCGTGGCGCGGGATGCCCAGGCGCGCGGCGAAGGCGTGCAGCTCGTCGAGCGTATCGGCCATCAGGTGCGCCCAGCGGCGGCCGCGCCACAGGGTGACGGCGTCATCGACGTAGACGGTCATCCGGCGGCGGCTCCCCGACGTTGCGATGGCGCATCTTCGCCCAAACACGGCTCCGCCCGCCGTCCCGGCCCCGCCGGAGGCGCCATGTCCGATGTGCCGGGGCCGCGGCGCCGATCGCGCGCGATGATCCTGCCGAGCATCCCGTCCGGTCGCCACCCTGGTGCTGCTGGTGGCCGTCGCCTTCCTGGCCCCCTCGCGCACTGGCGACGCGTTCGAATGCCCAAGCGCTGGCCGGCGAGGGGGGGGGCTGGTTCACCGCGCCGTCGCTTGCCGGTGGGCTGGGGTTCCTGGTGGAGGGTCGCCAGCCGCGCCGGCACGCGACCGCCACCCGAACTGCTCGATGCCGTTCACCGCCGGTATGGGGCATCTGCCCGATGCACTTCGGTGTGGCCGAGCCGGTGATGCAATTCAGCGTGTCGCCGTGGGAGGACCAGACCGTGTCGACGCCGCGCGCCAGGCCATGCACATCAGCTTCTTCCACCGGGCCTGCGCGGCGGCGTCGCAAGCGGTGGTCGCGCTGCCGCTTGCCTGGCCTGTCGACGCGGTGCGCGACCGGTCGAGGGAGCGCGCACGTTCAGCGGCCGGCGACCTCGACGCGGCGCAATTCGTCGCGCACCCAGCCGTCGATCATGCGCTTCTCGTAGTACAGGTTGTCGCGCGCCATCGGGTTGGCGCCGCCGGTGGTCAGGTAGCCGGAGTCGCGCAGCTCGCGCACGCCTTCGGCCAGCAGCTGGCCGTCCGCGCCGTACAGGCGGAACTCCAGCGACATCGACGGCGGGTAGTGGTCGCGCAGGAAGCGCACGTCCTGCATGTTCAGGCCGTGCCACGGTTCGTAGCGGCCCGCGCGGTGGATGTCGGTGATCGTCACCTCCATCGTCTCGCCTTCGGGCAGGCGCTTTTCGGCGGATTCGCGCACGTGCTCGGCCAGCTGTTCGACCCAGCTGCCCTGGGCGGCGCGCCAGCGGTTGCCGCTGTACTTGAGATCGCTGAATTCGGCGGGATCGGTCCACTGCACCTGCACGCGGCCGGCCTCGGGCAGGCTGCGGGGCGCATCGGGATCGGTGACGTTGCGCGTCC
This sequence comes from Pseudomonadota bacterium, assembly GCA_023453655.1. Classification (GTDB taxonomy): domain Bacteria; phylum Pseudomonadota; class Gammaproteobacteria; order Xanthomonadales; family Xanthomonadaceae; genus Luteimonas; species Luteimonas composti. The sequence continues at coordinate 1,354 of JAEXTE010000089.1, read as the reverse complement.
TGGCGCTGGCGGCGGACGCAGCGGTGGCCAGCAGGACGACGACCAGCAGGAGCAGGCGGGATGCGCGGCTCATGGCATAGGACTCCGTGGTGGACACCCGGAGTGTGCGCCGGCGGTGCTTAACCGTCCACGACGCCCTCACGCCGGAGTGGTCGAGTTCACGCGGCGCAGGCGCGCCCCCCCGACAAGATGCGGTCCCGACCCGCTGCTGCCTGCCCGCCATGATCCGACTGCTGACTCCTGCCGTCCTGACCCTGTGCCTGTCGCTGGTCCCCGTCCACGCCGCGGACCAGCCAGCGGGCGAACTGTCGGCCGACAGCGTCAATGCCGCTACCGGCAGCGGGAACGCGGCATTGCTGCGCGCCCAGGTGCTGCTGGAGCGATTGCGCTTCTCCCCGGGCGAGATCGACGGCGGGCCGGGCGACAACACCCGGCGCGCGATCGCGGCCTTCCAGCGTGCGAACAAGCTGGAGCCAGGGGGCGAACTCGACGAGGCGACCTGGAAGTTGCTCGCCGGCGACGACGTACCCGCGCTGGTGACCTACACCCTCACCGAGGACGACGTGTCCGGTCCGTTCCGGGAAATTCCCGAGGCCACGATGGAAAAGGCCAAGCTCGAGGCGCTGGGCTATGCCTCGGTCGAGGAGGCGGTGGCCGAAAGGTTCCGCGCCTCGCCGAAGCTGATCGCGCGCCTGAATCCCGGCAAGCCGCTCAAGGCCGGCACCGAACTGCTGGTGCCGAACGTGGCCGACCTGCCCGCGCTCGCGCCGGCCGCGGCCGTGGTGGTCGACAAGTCCGATTCGGTCCTGCGCCTGCTGGACGCGGACGGCAAGGTGTACGCGCAGTTCCCGGCGTCCACCGGCAGCGAGCACGATCCGCTGCCGATCGGGGAGTGGAAGGTCCGGACCGTGGCCACCGACCCCACCTTCCACTACAACCCGGAGCTGTTCTGGGATGCCGATCCCGAGCACGCCAAGGCGACCCTTCCGCCCGGGCCGAACAATCCGGTGGGCACGGTCTGGATCGACCTGTCGAAGGAGCATTACGGCATCCATGGCACGCCCGAGCCCGCGCAGATCGGCAAGACCCAGTCCTACGGCTGCATCCGCCTGACCAACTGGTCGGCGCGCGCGGTCGCCGGCGTGGTCGAGGCCGGCACCCGCGTGGTGCTGCAGGAGTGAGGTGGCGCTGGTGCGTTGGTTGATCGTCCTGGCCCTGCTGTTGCTGCTGGCAATTGCCGGCTGGTGGCTGCTGGGCGGGGAGGGGCGAATGCCCTGGCAACGCAGTCCGGCGCGGGGCGTGGGGCGGGCGACCGCGCAAGCGGCGGACGCCCCCGGGCCGCGTCGCCATGACG
>JAEXTE010000087.1 GCA_023453655.1 Pseudomonadota bacterium | reverse complement strand
TGGCGTTCGTGGATGCCGACCGCGAGATCGAGACGCGGACGGGCACCACCATCCCCACCATCTTCGAATGCGAGGGCGAGGCCGGCTTCCGCGCGCGCGAATCGGCGACGCTGGCGCACCTGCTGCTGGACGAGGGCCAGGTGATCGCCACCGGTGGCGGCGCGGTGCTCGATGCCGGCAGCCGCCAGCGCATGCGCGAGCGCGCCTTCGTGGTGTACCTGCAGGTCAGCCTGGCGCGCCAGCTCGACCGCCTGGCCCGCGACCGCAGCCGCCCGCTGATCGCCGGGGACGACCGCGAGCAGGTGCTGCAGCGCCTGTCCGCGCAGCGCGCACCGCTGTACGAGGAGATCGCCGACCTGCGTTTCGACACCGACCCCTGGTTCCCGCCGCAGGCGGCCGTGCAGCTGGCGCGCCTGCTGCAGGCGCGCTGGCATCGCGGCCCGGATCCGCAGCTGAAGGACACCGCCAGCGCATGACCCAGCCACGCCGCGAGGTCGCCGTCGGCGGCGCCCGCGCCTACACCATCACCATCGGCCCGGGCCTGCTCGACGACGGCGCCCTGCTGGCCGCCACCCTGCGCGGCGGCGACGCCTTCGTGGTCAGCGACGACGCGGTCGCCCCGCTCTACCTGCAGCGCGTGCTCGACGCGCTACGGTCGGCGCGCCCGGGCCTGCAGGTCGGACACTGGACGCTGCCGGCCGGCGAGGCTTCCAAGACGCTGGCGCGCTTCGGCGAGGCCATCGACGCGATCGCCCGCGCCGGCGCGCGCCGCGACGCCACCGTGTACGCCCTGGGCGGCGGCGTGGTGGGCGACCTGGCCGGCTTCGCCGCGGCGGCCTGGATGCGCGGCGTCGACTGCGTGCAGCTGCCGACCACCCTGCTGGCGATGGTCGACTCCTCTGTGGGCGGCAAGACCGCGGTCGACCTGCCGCAGGGCAAGAACCTGGTCGGCGCCTTCCATCCACCGCGCGCGGTGCTGGCCGACACCGCCACCCTGCGCACCCTGCCCGCACGCGAACTGCGCGCCGGCCTGGCCGAGGTGGTGAAGTACGGGGCCATCATCGATGCCGCCTTCCTCGACTGGCTCGACGCCAATGCCGCGGCGCTGCTGGCGATGGACGACGGCGCGCTGGCCGAGGCGATCGCGCGCAGCTGCGCGCACAAGGCCGCGATCGTCGAGCGCGATCCGTTCGAGCACGGCGAACGCGCCCTGCTCAACTTCGGCCACACCTTCGGCCATGCGATCGAGACCGAACAGGGGTATGGCGGGCTGATCCACGGCGAGGCGGTGGCGGTGGGCATGGTCCAGGCCGCGCGCCTGTCCGAACGCCTGGGCCTGGCCGGCGCAGCCGACACCGCGCGCCTGCGTGGCCTGCTGCAGCGCTTCGGCCTGCCGGTCGATCCGCCCGCCGGCCTGGACACGGGAGCCCTGCTGGGCCACATGCGCCTGGACAAGAAGGCCCAGGCCGGCGGCCTGCGCTTCATCGTCTGGGACGGCCCGGGCCGCGCCCGGGTGCAGGCCGACGTCCCCGAGGACGCGGTGCGCGCGGTGCTGGAGGCCTGATCCGGCCGCCGGCGCGCGGGGTCGGGCCGCGGCCGCGCCGCGACGTACAATGGGCGGCCCATGCGCCTGCTCCTGCAACAACGTCCCGAAGGTCGCGAAGCCCCGCGCTTCGTGCAGCTGACCCTGCAGCCGGACCTGCTGGGCGCCTGGACGCTGCTGCGCGAAACCGGCCAGACCGGCGGCCGCAGCACCCTGCGCCGCGAGCAGTACCTGGACCACGCCAGCGCGCTGGCCGCGCTCGAACGTGCCCGCGACGCCCAGCTGCGCCGCGGTTTCCAGCTGATGTACGCCGAAGGCGCGGGCGCGCCGAAGTGAGCATCGCCACGCCGCGGACCCTGCCGCCCCGGCCCGTTCCACCCATTCCCGCCCTGCCCGCGCACCGTCGCTGCGGGTCGCCCGGTCGCGCGCTGCGCGCGACAGGCCGTCCGGGCCGACGACCGCCGATGGAAACGCCATGACCAGCCCCCTGAAGAACGATCGCTTCCTGCGCGCCCTGCGCCGCGAACCCGTGGACTGCACGCCGGTGTGGCTGATGCGCCAGGCCGGGCGCTACCTGCCCGAATACCGCGAGACCCGGCGCCAGGCTGGCAGCTTCCTGGGCATGGCCAAGAACCCGGACGTGGCCTGCGAGGTCACCCTGCAGCCGCTGCGCCGCTTCCCACTGGACGCGGCGATCCTGTTCTCCGACATCCTCACCATCCCCGACGCCATGGGCCTGGGCCTGTACTTCGTCGAGGGCGAGGGCCCGAAGTTCGAGCGGCCGGTGCGCCGCGCCGCCGACGTGGCGAAGCTGGGCGTGCCCGACATGGAGACCGAGCTGGGTTACGTGATGGACGCGGTGCGCGTGATCCGCCGCGAACTCGACGGCGCGGTGCCGCTGATCGGCTTCTCCGGCAGCCCCTGGACCCTGGCCTGCTACATGGTCGAGGGCGGCGGCAGCAAGGACTTCGCGCGCATCAAGGCGATGGCGCTCAACGAACCGGCCGCGCTGCACGCGCTGCTCTCGGTCACCGCCGATGCCGTGATCGCCTACCTCGCCGCGCAACGCGCGGCCGGCGCGCAGGCGCTGCAGGTGTTCGACACCTGGGGCGGCGTGCTCTCGCCGGCCATGTACCGCGAGTTCTCGCTGCCCTACCTGCAGCGCATCGCCCAGGGCCTGGAGCGCGGCGAAGGCGCGCAGCGCACGCCGCTGATCCTGTTCGGCAAGGGCACCGCCGCCTACCTGGAAGACCTGGCCGACACCGGCGCCGAGGGGATTGGCGTGGACTGGCTGGTCGAGCTGGGCGAGGCTGCGCGCCGCACCGGCGGCCGCGTCGCCCTGCAGGGCAACCTCGACCCCACCACGCTCTACGGCTCGCCCGATGCGGTGCGTCGCGAGGTGCGCCGCGCGCTCGACAGCTACCGCGACGGCAACGGTGGCTCGCGCGAAGGGCACGTGTTCAACCTCGGCCACGGCATGTCGCCGGACATGAACCCGGAGCACGTGGCCGTACTGGTCGACGAGGTCCACGCCTACAGCGCGCGCTGAGGCCTCGCTGGCGTTGGGTCGAACGGCCTCGCCCCGCGGGTCGGGCCAGCCTCATCTCGACTCCATCGGCGGCATGTCGTGGCGCACGCGCAGGAAGCGTGCGAAACGCGGCACGCCCCGGCCGGTCAGGCCGCTGTAGCGGTAAGTGACCTGGCTGCCGAGCGGCGGCGGCGATGCCCGCTGCGCATCGTCGAGCCCGCTGCCCAGGCGGAAGCGCAGCCCGTCGGGCCGCTCCACCACCAGCGCCCCGGTCATGCCCGCGTACTTGCCGCGCCCGGGCGTGTATCCGACCACGCGCGCCTCAGCGTCCTGCCAGGGCTTGAGCTTGAGCAGTCCGCTGCTGCGGCCGGCGACGTAGCGCGCGTCGCGATGGTGCAGCATCAGTCCTTCCCCGCCGGCTGCGACCACCGCCTTCAGCCGCGCCTGCAGCGCGCCGCCGTCGGCCAGGCGTTCCTGCCGGACGGGCAGCAGCCACGGCACCCCCGCATCGTCGAGCAGCCGGCGCAGGCGCGCCAGGCGTGCTTCGAACCCGCCTGCGTGCGTCGGCAGGTCGAACACCATGAAGCGCACCTGCCGCCACGCGGCGTCATCGGCCTGCCCCGCACGCACGATCGCGCTGACCTGGTCGAAACGACCGCGCGCGACCCAGAGTTCGCCATCCAGCGGCACGGACGGCCAACCCGCGACGAACCACGCCGGCGCCGCGATCCGCCCGCCGCCGCGCGTCCATAGCGCGTGCCCGTCCCAGTGCCCGCGCACGCCGTCGAGCTTCTCGCTGACCCAGTAGTCCTCCACCCGGATGTCGGGCCTGTATTCCGTGGCCAGCATGAGCCGCGGCGGCTGCGCCGCGCACGCGCCGGCCCAGACGGCGATGAAGACGAACAGCAGCAGCGCGCAGCGGGTTCCCATGGGGCGGCTCCGGTCGGATGGCGCTGCAAGCCTGGCCTGCGCGCGCAGCGGCGGGCATCGGTCGGATGCAGCCGGGCTTGTCGGAGAATTCCCACCGCGGGACCGGAACACCGCAGCGACGTCGAGTGCGCGGCCCACGGCGCAGCTCCGGGCCGGCGCTCAGCGCCGCACGACCTCCGCCAGCACGCCGGCGAGCATCGCGCCGGTCACCGGCTTGCGCAGGAAGGCGTCGAATCCCGCCTCGGCGGCGGCGGCCTCGGCCTCGCCGTCGGCGCGCGCGGTCACCGCGATCAGCGGTGCGTCGAAACCGTTGCCGCGCATCAGCCGCGCCAGCGCCAGGCCGTCGATGCCGGGCAGGTCGAGGTCGAGCAGGGCGGCGTCGAACGCGTTCACCGGCAGCTCCGACAGCGCGGCCAGTCCGTGCGCGACATGCACCACGCGGTGGCCCTGGCCTTCGAGCAGGCCGCTGACCACGCGCGCGATGGTGGCATCGTCCTCGACCAGCAGCAGGGACAGCCCTCGCGGCGCGGCGACGATCTCCGCGGGCTCCTCCTCCGCCGGCGGCGCGCAGGCCTGCAGCGGCAGCTCGACGATGAAGGTGGTGCCCTGGCCCGGCGCGCTGTCGATGTCGATGCGGCCTCCCATCGCCGCGGCCAGTTCCTGCGAGATCGCCAGGCCCAGGCCGCTGCCGCCATAGCGGGCGCTGGTGCGGGCGCCCTCGGCCTGTTCGAAGCGGCGGAACAGGCGCTGCCTCTGCTCCTCGTTGAGCCCCGGCCCGGTGTCGCGCACGCTCAGGCGCACGCCTTCGGGCTGCATCGCGTCCACGTGCAGCGCCACGCTGCCGCGCTCGGTGAACTTGACGGCGTTGCCGAGCAGGTTGAGCAGGATCTGGCGCACGCGCCCGGCGTCGCCCAGCATCCAGCGCGGCACCCCGGGGGCGATCGCGTCGTCGAAGGCCAGGCCGCGCTGCCTCGCCTGCGGCGCGCAGAACGCCACCACCTCGCGCACCAGCGCATGGAGGTCGAAAGGCTGCTGGTCGAGCTGCAGGCGGTCGGCCTCGATCCGCGCCAGGTCCAGCGCGTCGTTGACCAGGCGCAGGAGGTGTTCGCCGGCGCGGCGGATCGATTCGACGTGCCCGCGCTGGCGCTCGTCCAGGTCGGTCGCGGCCAGCAGTTCGCTCATGCCCAGCACGCCGGTCATCGGCGTGCGCACCTCGTGGCCCAGGGTGGCCAGGAAGCGGGTCTTGGCCAGCGAGGCCTGCTCGGCCAGCTCGCGCTTGTGCTCGGCCAGCTGCCAGGCGTGGCGGCGCTTGAGCCGCGCGCGGTACTGGCTGGCCACCAGCGCCAGCAGCACCAGCACCGACAGGATCCAGATGGCGGTGGCCGTGCCCGTGCGCCACCACGGTTCGCGCACCCGCAGCTCGAGCCGCTGCACGGGCGTCCATTCGCCGTCGGCGGTGCGCGCCTGCAGCTCCAGCACGTAGCGGCCGTGGTGCAGGCTGGGAAACACGCGCTCGCCCGAGGCACCGGCCTCGACCCAGTCGGGATCGTAGCCCTGCAGCCGGTAGCGGTAGCGATGGGCGTGCGCGTCGGTGAACGAGAGCAGGCGCGCGACCACGCGCAGGTCGCGATCGTCGTGCTGCAGGACGATGGGCTCATCGACCGGCAGGTCGACCACGGCCTCGCCGCGGCGCAGGCTGACCGATTCGACCGCCAGCGTCGGCGCGCGGTCGCTCACCTGCACCTGGCGCGGGTGGAACAGCAGCAGGCCATCGGCGGTGCCGACGGCGATGTAGCCGCGCGACGAGGCCTCGAAGGGATAGTCGCTGAACTGCTGGCTGGGCAGGCCGTCGAGCACGCTGTACACGCGCAGGCGCTCGCGCTGCGGGTCGTAGCGGACCAGGCCGCGCGGCGTGCTCATCCACACCACGCCCGAGGCATCCACCGCCAGGCCGCCGGGCGCGACCGCCGGCAGGCCGTGGCGCGCGTCCACGGTGCGTTCGGCGATCAGCTCGGCGCCGGTCCAGCGGTACGACACCAGGATGCCGCTGCCGCCGACCCAGACCGTATCGTCCGGCGCGTAGCCGAAGGCGAATACCTGCCACCCGGGCCCGCCCGGGACCGGCTCGAACGCGCGCGCGCCCGCATTCCACATCAGCAGCCCGCGCGAGGTGGCCAGCCACAGCGCGCCGTCCGGGCCACGCGACACCTGCTGCAGGGCGTTGCCGAGCGGAAAGCCTTCGGGACCACCCGCCGCCACGGTGGCGCGCAGCTCGCCGTCCGGACCGCGCAGCTGCAGCGCATCGGTCGAGGCGAGCCAGATCGCACCGTCGGGCTCCTCGACGATCTGGGTGACCACGCCCGGCGGGGCCGGATCCACCGCCTCGCCCTGGAACCAGCGCCGCATCGCCCCGATCGCCGGGTCGTAGCGGGTGATGGAGCCATGGCAGCCGATCCACACGCTGCGGTCGCGCACCTCGCGCACCACATAGGGCAGCAGGTCCCCGCAGACGCCGCTGGCGCGGTGCTGCACGCGGGCCGTGTGCGGATCGAGCCAGTCCAGCACGCCGCCGGTACCGACCAGCCAGAAACCGCCGTCGATGGCGGGCGTGGCGCTGTAGACGAAGGCGTTGCCGGAAGAGTCCGGATCGTCGAGGCGACGGCGCAGCGCGGTGAAATTGCGCCAGTTGGCCGGCAGGTGCCACAGCCCGGTCTCGGAGCTGGCCAGCCACAGGCCGCCCTCGCGGTCCTCGAGCGCGGCCGACCAGGCGGGCCGCACCAGGCCGCGACTGGTGTTGCTGTACAGCGGCACGTCCTCGATGCGGCCGCCGCGTTCGAGCGCCAGGCCGCTGCGGGTATCGAGCCAGTGCGCGCCCTGGCCGTCCTGCACCAGCATGCTCAGCACCGGCTGCCCCAGCACGGGATCGCGCCAGGGCGCGGGCTCGATCGCGCCGCTGGCGTCGCGATACACCCAGGCGCTGCTGGAGGTGCCGATCCACAGGTCGCCGGCCTGGTCGAGCACCAGTGCGTTGACCGCCGGGCTGGGCCGCACCTCCTGCAGCAGGCGGTCGAAGCCATCGCCGGTCCAGCGTGCCAGCCCATGGTAGGTACCCACCCACAGCCGGCCGCGCCGGTCCACGCGCAGCCAGGTGACCGACGCCGAGGGCAGGCTGCGCGGATTGCCGACCTCGGGCATGAAGCGCCGGATCGTGCCGCCTTCGTCGATGCGGTGCAGGCCGCCGTCGGCGGTGCCGAACCAGATCGCGCCATCGGGCGTCTGCGCCACCGACCACACGTCGTCGCTGCCGATCTGCGGATGCGTGCCGCGATCGAAATGGACGAAGTCGCGACGCGACGTATCGAGCATCGCCAGTCCGCCGTTCTGGGTGCCGATCCAGACCCGGTCGCGGTCGTCCACGAACACGGTCCAGACGTGGTTGTCGCGCAGGCCGTCGCCGACGCGCCAGATGCGGTAGCCGACGCCATCGTAGCGGGCGAGCCCGTCGCGCGTGGCGATCCACAGGTAGCCCTGGCGATCCTCCGCCAGCGCGTTGATGCGGTTCGACGGCAGCCCGTCGTACACGCTGATCTGGCGCGGCATCGGCAGCTGCGGCGGCGCGAGCGGCTCCGGCGCGGCCGCCGCACCTGCCGCCGCCAGCCACCACAACAGCACTGTCAAGGCGATCGTCCGCACCGGCCTCCCCTGCTCGCCACGCCCGTCCCTGGCGCACCCGCGGCGCGCGACCCGGCATCGTCGCAACGCACCGTTGTCGGCGCAAGCCCGCGTGGCCGGCGTCGGCGCGGCCTAGAATGCCGCACTACCCGCCCGCGAGCCGCCGATGCCCCGCCTCCTGCCGCGACTGTCCGCGATCGCCTGCCTGCTGCTCGCTTCGGCCGTGGCCGCGAGTGCCCGGGCCGCGCCGCCTGCCTATGCGCTCGATCCGGTGCATACGCGCATCCTGGTGGCCGTCGACCACGCCGGCTTCTCCACCGCGCTGGGCACGGTGTCGGGCAGCACCGGCACCATCCACTTCGCTCCCGGCGACTGGTCGCAGGCGCGCGTGGAGGTCGAGATCCCGCTGCAGCGGCTGGATTTCGGCGACGAGGCCTGGAACAAGGCCACGCTGGGGCGCAACCTGCTCGATGCCGGCACACATCCGGTCGCACGTTTCCGCTCCACCCGCGTCGAGGCGCTGGACGAGCGCAGCGCCATCGTCCACGGCGAGCTCGACCTGCGCGGCGTGACCCGCGAGGTGGCGCTGCAGGTGCGGCTCAACGATGCCAGTCGCCATCCGCTGCCGCCGTTCCGGCGCACGGTCGGATTCTCCGCGACCACGACCCTGAGCCGCGCCGACTTCGGCATCACCGCCTGGCGCTCGATGATCGGCGATGCGGTGGAACTGCGGATCGAGGCGGAGGCCACCCGCACGCGCGATCCGGGCGCGGCGGAACCGCAGGACGATGCCGCCGGTCCAACGCCGCAGACCCGGCAGGCGCCCTCTGAATCTGAAGACGCCTCCGGGCAGGCCGAGCCCGAACCCGTTTCCCAACCGGAGTCCGTCCCGTGACCCTGCGCAACACCCGCGAACGCTGGGGTGCCGTCAGCCAGGCCTTCCACTGGCTGATCGTGCTGCTGATCCTGGTGCTGGCCGTCGCCGGCCTCGTCATGGACGAACTGCCGCGCACGCCGAAGTACTTCTGGGTCTATACCGCCCACAAGTCGCTTGGCATCACCGTGCTGGCGCTGATGCTGGCGCGCCTGGGCTGGCGCCTGTACGCAGGCGCGCCCGCGCCCGTGGCCGGCACGCCCGGCTGGCAGGCCGCGATTGCCAGCCTCACCCACTGGCTGCTGTACGCCGTGGCGCTGGCGATGCCGCTGTCGGGCTGGCTCTACGATTCTGCCAGCGGGCTGCGCCCGTTCCGCTATTTCGGGCAGTTCGCGGTGCCGAAGCTGGTGGCGCCCAGCGAATGGCTGGCCGATGCCGCGCGCGAGGCGCACGGCCTGCTGTTCTGGGTGCTGGTGGCGCTGGTGGCCGCCCATGCAGGGGCGGCCTTCTACCATCACCTGTTCCAGCGCGACGACACCCTGCTGCGCATGCTGCCAGCGCGCGGCGCCCGCGCCCGATCCGGCCAGGAGCCCTGACATGTCCCACCCCCTCACGACCCCCGCCGCCGTCGCCGCCCTGCTGGTGTCGATGCTCGCCCCCGCCCATGCCGCCGATTACGTGCAGGCGCCCGGTTCCTCGCTGGCCTTCGCGACGAAGTACGACGGCGAAGTGTTCAGCGGCCAGTTCGGCGGCTTCGACACGAAGCTGAGCTTCGACCCGGCCCAGCCGGGCCAGGCGCGGCTCGATGTCACCATCGACCTGGCCGGCACCCGCACCGGCAACGCCGACCGCGACTCCACCCTGGCCGGCGCCGACTTCTTCGATGTCGCCCGCTTCGCGCAGGCGCGCTACGTGGCCGAAGGCGTCCGTCCGCTCGGCGAGAACCGCTATGCCGCCGACGGCACCCTCAGCCTGCGCGGCGTCAGCCAGCCGGTCACCCTCGAATTCACCTGGACGCCGGGCAAACCGGCCCTGCTGTCGGGTCGTGCCACGGTCAAGCGGCTGCAGTTCGGCGTCGGTGGCGGCGACTGGGCCGATACCGGCACGATCCCCGACGAAGTGGCGATCAGCACCCGCGTCTACCTCCATCCGGCGCCCTGATCAGGGGCCGACGGCGGCTCGAAGCGGGCGCGCGCACGGTCTTCCGACGCAAGCCAGCCTTACATTCCAGCCGCGTCGGCATGGATCTCCGGGTCCGGCACCTGTCGCGAACGCATCAGCAGCGGCGCATCCAGACGCCGTCACGCGGCTGCCGCGGCGCCCTGGCGACCGGCTGCAGCGGCGCGGCACTGTCGCGGGCATCCGGCGCAGGTTGGCCGGATCCAGTTCGCGGGACGCGCTGGTCGCCGCGCGCAGCACGACGATGCGTCCGATCCGCGCGACGTCCACCCACTTCGCCCACCGCCACGCGCTGCCAGCGGACCGGATCGGTCGCGCCCGCGGGCTTTGCCCGGTGCACGCCGGGCGCGTCGCCCTCCGGCAGCGCCGGAGCGGCGGCCAGCGCCATCGCCTTTACCGCGCGACCGCCTGCAGTTGCGCCGCATCGAACGGCCAGTCCAGTTCGGCTCCGGTCGCGGTGTCGTGCAGCACCGGCACGCGCGTTCCGTAGCGCGCTTCGAGTTCGGGGTCGTCGTCGATGAACACACTGCGCGGCTCGGGAAACCGGACCCGCGCCAGCAGGTCCAGAGCCTGGTCGCACAGGTGGCAGTCGTCGCGCTGGTACAGGATGTGGCGGGACATGCGGGCGCTGGATGCGGCGAAGGCGCAAGCGTAGCCGCAAGCGCCGTAGCGCGCCCGTTACCCATGCAACCAATACAATGGGCCTGTCTTCCGGGAGCCCGCCGTGTCCGTCAGCACCTTCGACCTCTACAAGATCGGCATCGGCCCGAGTTCGTCCCACACGGTGGGGCCGATGCGCGCGGCCGCGCGCTTCGTGCAGCGCTGGCTGGTGGAACCCGGACGCCTGCACGAGGTCGCGCAGGTGCGCGCCGAGGTGTTCGGCTCGCTGGCCCTCACCGGCCGCGGGCACGGTACCGACAAGGCCCTGCTGATGGGCCTGGAAGGCCACCTGCCCAACCTGATCGATCCGGACATCATCCCCGCCGCGCTCGAACGCATCCGCGGCGAACGCCGGCTCCTGCTCGGCGGCAGCCACCCGGTCGCCTTCGTCGAGAAGCGCGACCTGGTCATGAACAAGCGCCAGAAGCTCCCGCACCACACCAACGGCATGCGCTTCACCGCGTTCGACGCGGCTGGCGAAGTGCTGGCGACCCGCGATTACTACTCGGTCGGCGGCGGCTTAGTGGTGAACCAGGACGAGGCCGCCGAGGACCGCATCGTGGCCGACACCACGCCGCTGCCCTACCCGTTCCGCAGCGGCGACGAGCTGCTCGCGCAGGCCCAGGCCCACGGCCTCAGCATCGCGCAGCTGATGCTGGAGAACGAGAAGGCGTGGCGCAGCGAGGAGGACATCGCGCAGGGCCTGCGCGAACTGTGGGCGGCGATGCAGGCCTGCGTGGCGCGCGGCATCCGCGCCGAAGGCACCCTGCCCGGCGGACTGCACGTGGCGCGACGCGCGCCCGCCCTGCACGCCGAATTGCGCTCGCGCCCGGAAGCGGCAATGCGCGATCCGCTGACGGTGCTCGACTGGGTCAACCTCTACGCGCTGGCGGTGAACGAGGAGAACGCCGCGGGCGGGCGCGTGGTCACGGCGCCCACCAATGGCGCGGCCGGCATCATCCCGGCGGTGCTGCACTACTACGACCGCTTCTGTCCCAACGCCAGCGAACAGGGCGTGTTCGACTTCCTGCTCACCGCGGCCGCGGTGGGCATCCTCTACAAGGAAAACGCCAGCATCTCCGGCGCCGAGGTCGGCTGCCAGGGCGAGGTGGGCGTGGCCTGCTCGATGGCCGCCGCCGGCCTGACCGCGGCACTGGGCGGGACGCCCGGGCAGATCGAGAACGCCGCCGAGATCGGCATGGAACACAACCTCGGCCTGACCTGCGACCCGATCGGCGGCCTGGTGCAGATCCCCTGCATCGAGCGCAACGCGATGGGCTCGGTGAAGGCGATCAACGCCAGCCGCATGGCCCTGCGCGGCGACGGCAAGCACAAGGTCAGCCTCGACAAGGTGATCCGCACCATGCGCGACACGGGCCGCGACATGCAGGACAAGTACAAGGAAACCAGCCGCGGCGGCCTGGCGGTGAACGTCATCGAGTGCTGAGAGCTCAGCGGCACCCGGTGCCGGCGGCGACGCAGTCGGCGCGGTTGTCGCGCTCGGCGACGTCCCTGCCGATCTGGTAGCCCAGCAGCGCCGCAAGCAGGGCCAGCACCAGCAGCCAGCCGGTCGCGTGCAGGGCGCGCGTGGCGGCGGGCGGCGGCACGGGGGTGATGGGTGATCTCTGCGGCTGCATCCGTGGACTCCGTGTTGGCGGTCTGACGATGCTGGCCGCCAGGCCGGGCGGGCACCACGACTGCCACCCGCCAGCGCCCCGACAGGCGGGCGACATCAATTGCGGATCAGTGGCTTGCGCGCGACCGCGGGCCGGTCAGCGGCAGTCGCCGCGGCCTTCCGCCTCGCACTCGGCGCGGGCCTCGCGATGCGCGAGATCACGCCCGACCTGGTAGGCGACGCCGAAGGCCAGCAGGAACACGATCGCCAGGCCCACCAGCAGCAGGCCGTAGCGTTCGAGCGCCGTGCGCGCCCAGGACGGCGGCGCGCCCGTGTCGCCGGACGGCGGCGACGCCGGGAATTCGCACGGGGCCGCAGGAGGCGAAGCGGACGCCTCGCACAGGGCGGCCGGCGCCACCTCCAGGGCCGAAGCCAGGGCCATCCGCGTCTCCGCGGACGCGGTGCCCCCGGTTTCCGCGCGCTGCACGGTGCGCACGCTGAGTCCAGCGACCTCGGCCAGCTGCTCCTGCGACCAGGCGCGGGCTGCGCGCAGCGCGCGAATCCGGGCGGGATCGATCTTCATGGCGTGCATGATGCATGCCTGCCGTCGAGCACGCATCAGGGCGCGGCGGCGCCGGCCGCCGCGGCAGGGTCAGCGCGCCGTCCAGATCCGCAGCACGTCGTCCAGAAGCGCGGCCGCGGTGACCCGTGCGCCGGCGCCCGGCCCCTGCACCACCAGCGGCTGGTCGCTGTAGCGGTCGCTGAAGATCGCCGCGCGGTTGTCGGTACCGTGGCCGCTGGCCAGCGGATGCGACAGCGGCAACGCCCGCAGGCCGACGCTGGCGCCGCGCTCGGCGTCGAAGCGGCCCACGAAACACAGCCGCGCGTCGTTGCGGTAGGCGTTGAGGAAGCGCTCGCGCAGCGGCGCGTCCAGCGCCGCCAGCTGCGCATCGACCGCCTCCGGCGCCGCATCGCGCAATGCATCGGGCACCAGCGACGACACCCGGATCTCGCGCGCCTCCAGCGGCAGGCCCGAGGCGCGGGCGAGGATCAGCAGCTTGCGGCGCACGTCCTCGCCCGAGAGGTCCTGGCGCGGGTCGGGTTCGGCGTAGCCGGCGTCGCGCGCCTCGCGGACGAGATCGGAGAACGGGCGGGTGTCGTCGTAGCGCGACAGCAGCCAGGCCAGCGAGCCGGACAGGACGCCCTCGACGGCGTGGATGCGGTCGCCGCCGGCGACCAGTTCGCGGATCAGGCGCAGCAGCGGCAGGCCGGCGCCGACCGTGGCCGAATCCCCGTAGCGCGCGCCTTCGCGCTGAGCCTCGACGATCGCCTGCGCACGCGCCAGGTCGCCGCCGTTGCCGAGCTTGTTCGCGGTGACCACGTGGATGCCGCGCAGCAGCCATTCCGGATGCCAGCCGGCGACGGTGTCGCTGGCGGTGGCGTCGATGACGATGTCGCCGCGCGCCAGCGACTCGCCTTCGGCCCAGGGCGGGACGGGGCCGCCCGAGCGCGGCGCCGAGCGGGCCTGTGCGATTGCCGTCTCCAGGCAGTCGCCGGCGCCGACCTGCACGCGCGAGTTGCTCAGCCAGGCGAAGGGCGGCAGCGGCACGCCGCGCACGCGCAGCTGCCGGTAACGTTCGACCACGGCGCTGCCGACCACGCCGGTGCCGAGCAGGGCGACGCGGCCGGTGCGCGGGGGTGCGGCGGGGCGCAAGGGCGTCACCGTGCTCATGCGTCCACCCGAAGGCTGGCGGCGCTGGTGGCGAAGGCGAGCGCACGGTCCAGCGCAGCGGCCAGGTCGGCCTGCAGGTCCGCGCCGTCCTCGATGCCCACCGACAGCCGCACCAGCCCGTCCGGGATGCCCGCCGCGGCGCGCGCCTCGGGCGTCATCGCCGCATGGGTCATGGAGGCCGGATGCGCGACCAGGCTTTCCACGCCGCCCAGCGACTCGGCCAGGGTGAAGTGGCGCAGGCCATCGACGAAGGCGCGGACCGCGTCGACGCCGCCGTCGAGCTCCAGCGACAGCATCGCGCCGAAGCCCTTCTGCTGGCGCGCGGCCAGCGCGTGGCCCGGATGCGAGGCCAGGCCCGGGTAATGCACCCTGGCCACGGCCGGGTGCGCCTCCAGCTGCGCGGCGATGGCCTGCGCGTTCTCCTGGTGCACGCGCAGGCGCGCGTCCAGCGTACGCAGGCCGCGCAGGGTGAGGAAACTGTCGAACGGCGAACCGGTGATGCCCAGCGCGTTGGCCCACCAGGTGAACCGCTCGTGCAGTTCGGCCGTCGCCGCCACCACCGCACCGCCGACCACGTCGCTATGGCCGTTGACGTACTTGGTGGTCGAATGCAGCACCACGTCGGCGCCGAAGGCGATCGGCGTCTGCAGCGCGGGCGAGAGGAAGGTGTTGTCCACCACCGCCAGCGCGCCGGCGCGATGCGCGGCCTCGATCACGAAACGCAGGTCGGTCACGCGCAGCAGCGGGTTGGACGGGGTCTCGATCAGCACCAGCTTCGGCGACTGCGCGAGCGCGGCGGCCAGCGAGCGCGGATCGGTGAGATCGGCCGTGATCAGTTCGAAATGCCCCTTGCCCCCCAGCGCGATGAACAGGCGCCAGCTGCCGCCGTAGGCGTCGTGCGGCACCACCAGCTTCTCGCCCGGCGACAACAGCGCATTGAGCACGAGCGTGATGGCACCCATGCCGGTCGCGGTGACCACGCCGCCGGCGCCGCCTTCGAGTTCGGCCAGCGCCTCGCCCAGCAGGTCGCGGGTGGGATTGCCGCTGCGGGTGTAGTCGTACTCGCGTTTGTGGCCGAAGCCTTCGAAGCTGAAATTGCTCGACAGCACGATCGGCGGCGTGACCGCGCCGAAGGCGCTGTCGCGATCGATGCCGGCGCGCACCGCGCTGGTGGCCGGTCGACAGGCCGCGGGGCCGGCAACGGACGTGGGGATGGCGGTCATGCGGAGTCTCCAGGGTTGCGCAGCGCGGCGGCGAGGATGCCGTCGATGCGGTCGGTTTCCTTCAGGAAGGCGTCGTGGCCATAGGCCGAGCGCAACACACGCAGCTGCCCGGGCGTGCCGAGGGCTTCGACCAGCGCCACCGAATCGGACAGCGGCACCAGGCGGTCGCCTTCCACCGCCACCACCAGGGTGGGCACCGTCACCTGCGCGGGATCGATGCGGTGCAGGTCGATCGATTCGGACAGGCGCAGCCAGGCGTTGACCGGGGTGCGGGCGACGAAGCGCGCGCCGGCGGCATCGAGGTAGTCCTCGGCGGCGACGCGCACGCGGCCGTTGACCACCTCGGGCGGGGCGTCGAAGCGCTCCTCGAATTCCTCGGGCGTGCGGTAGCTGAGCATCGCGAACTGGCGCGCCAGCGACAGGCCCTGCACGTCGGCGCACTGCAGCTGGCCCAGCGCCACCGCCTTGCGCTGCAGCGCGCGCCAGGCCGCCGCGTAGGGATGCGCGCGATGCGCGCCGCTGACCGCGACCAGACGATCCAGCCGGCGCGGGTGGCGGATGGCGAACTGGAGCCCGACCAGCGCACCGTAGGAATAGCCGACGAAGGCACGCAGGGCATCGATGCCGAGCGCGTCGAGCACCGCAGCCACGGCATCGGCCTGGTCGGCGGTGTCGATCGGCGCGTCGATGCGGCCGTCCGCGCCCAGGTAGTCGACGCCGAGGATGCGCCAGCGCGCCGGATCCAGGGTGCGGCCCGCGCCGACCAGGTCGTTGGCCCAGCCCGCTTCCGGGAACAGGGCGTTGGCCGCGGCGTGGCGGTGGGCGGAGATGCCGCCGGCCACGAACACCACCGGGGCGTCGGCCGGGCCGTCGAGTTCCCAGGCGATCCGCACCGGACGCGGCCCCGCATGGCGCAGCGACAGGCTCAGTTCGAGCACGCCGCGGCGCGGCCCGGAGGCCGGAGCGTCGGGCAGGCGCAGGTCCGCCGCGGCCGCCAGGGGCGACGGGCAGTGGCTGGCGGTGGCGTGGACAAGACCCATGGCGCTATCCGGTGGAAAGGACGGCCAACGAGGCTTGCGGGGATCGGAAGGCGCCGGCTGGGCCGGCCAGATGCGCATCCACCCTGGGCGGGCGGTGCACAACCATCTTCCGGTGGACGCTCAGGTCCCCGCAGGACTTGGCACCGCGATGGAGCCGGCCTTGCGGCCGCTCCCATCAGGTTGCCCCGGCGTCTTCGGGCCTGTCCCTCAGCCGGTCTCGATGGATGGACGCAGGTTGCCAGCCCCCGGGGCGGTTGTCAATCGCTTCATGCCGATGAAGCGATATTCCGATTCGGCAAGGCTTGCGGCGATAATCCGCCCATGCGCATTGCCCTTCCCCTCCTGGCGGCCCTGGTGCTGGCCGCCTGCGCGACGCCGCGTCCGCCTGCCACCCCCGCCGCCTCCGGGGCCGCCCTCGCGCGCCCGGCCGAGGCCGTCACCGTCCCCGAGCGCTACGTAAGCCAGGAAAACCCGGACGACGAACTCGATTCGCTCGCCACCTGGCCCACCGAGGACGGCGCCGTCTGGCTGATCGCCACGGCCAAGAACACCCACGAACTGGTGGTGTTCGACGCCGACAGCGGCGAGCAGCTGCGCAGCGTCGGCCAGCGCGGAACGGCCGACGGGCAATTCCTGCGTCCCAACGGCGTGTTCGTGTACGGCGACCTGCTGCTGGTGTCCGAGCGCGACAACCGTCGCGTGCAGATGCTGTCCCTGCCCGGCTTCCGCTCGCTGGGCAGCTTCGGCCAGGACCTGCGCAGCCCCTATGGCCTGTGGGCGTACGAGGCCCGGCCCGGGGAACTGCAGGTCTACGTGACCGACAGTTTCATGCACGGCGCGGACTTCCGGACGGTGCCGCCGCTGGAGCAGCTGGGCCAGCGCGTGCGCCGATTCCGCATCGACATCGCGCCGGACGGCCAGCCGCGCCCGGACGCGATCGGCGCGTTCGGCGACACCGCGCCCGACACCGCGCTGCGCATCGTCGAATCGCTGATGGGCGACCCGGCCCACGACCGCCTGCTGGTGGCCGACGAGGACATGCGCCACGGCACCGCGCTGCGCGAATACACGCTGGGCGGCCGCTTCACCGGCGGCGGTGTTCCGCCCGGATCGTTCCTCGCCGAGCCCGAGGGCATCGCGCTGTGGGCCTGCACGGCCGACACCGGCTACTGGATCGTGGCCGACCAGCTGCGGCCGTTCACCGTGTTCCGCGTGTTCGACCGCGAGAGCCTGGCGCCGCGGGGCGCCTTCAGCGGCCAGGTGACCGCTTGGACCGACGGCGTGGCCCTGCACGCCGCGCCGACCGCGCGTTTTCCGCAAGGGGCGCTGTTCGCCGTGCACAGCGACCGCGCCGTCGCCGCGTTCGACCTGGGCGACGTGGCCCGGGCGCTCGACCTGGATCCGGCCTGCCTGCAATGAGCCGGCGCCTGCCGGCGGTGGCCGTGGCGCTGGTGCTGGCCGGCGCGACCCAGGCGGCCGACGTCTATCGCTGGACCGACGCCCAGGGCCGCGTCCACTACGCCGACCGCGTCGATCCCGGCATCTCCGGCGCCGAGCGCGTCGCGGCGCCGGTCGAAGCCGCGGCGGTGGCCCGCCTGCGCGTCGAGCCCGACGCCGATGGCGCCGCGGCCTGGGTCGACAACCTGCTGGCCGGTCCGATCGAGGTGATGCTGCTGGCCGAGGGACGCGGCGCCGTCCTCAGCGAACCGGCCCTGCCTGCGCGCGCCAGCGTGCCGCCGCATTCGGGCGCCCTGCTTGCGCGCATCCGCGGCGGCAATCCGCGCCTGTCGGTGATCGCGGTCCCCGGTTCGCCGAACGCGCGGCCGCGCGACGTGGAATACGCCTGGCCCCTGCCTTCTTCACCGCTGCGCGTGCAGCAGGCCTGGGGCGGGGCCTACAGCCACGGCGACGCGGAAAACCGCCATGCCGTGGATTTCGCCGCGCCGGTCGGCACCCCCGTGGTGGCCGCGCGCGATGGCGTGGTGATGCAGGCCGAATCCGGTTTCGACGAAGCCGCCGCCGGCGCGGACGAGGCAACGCTGCTGGCGCGGGCCAACTTCATCCGGGTGCTCCACGACGACGGCACCATGGCGCTGTACGCCCACCTGCAGGCCGGCGGGGTGCTGGTCCGCGTGGGCCAGCGCGTGCGTCGCGGCCAGGCCATCGGCCGCTCGGGCAATACCGGCCTGAGCAGCGCGCCGCACCTGCATTTCGTGGTCCACGCCAATCGCGGCATGCGCCTGGAATCGGTGCCGTTCCGCATGTTCGGCCCGCACGGGATCCTGCGCTTCGGCGAACCCCCGGAGGGGTGAGGCCGAGACCGGTCGCGCCGGGCCGCGGCCTGGAACCGCCCCGCGTATAATTCGCGGCTTTCCGCACCTACCCCGGCGCCACCGCGGCGGGGCACGCCATGCCCGACGTTTCCACCGAAGCCGCGCGCCGCCGCACCTTCGCCATCATCTCCCACCCCGACGCGGGCAAGACCACGCTGACCGAGAAGCTGCTGCTGTTCGGCGGCGCGATCCAGATGGCCGGTTCGGTCAAGTCGCGCAAGACCTCGCGCCACGCCACCTCCGACTGGATGGCGCTGGAGAAGGAGCGCGGCATCTCGGTGACGTCGTCGGTGATGCAGTTCCCCTACGAGGGCCGCATCGTCAACCTGCTCGACACCCCCGGCCACGCCGACTTCGGCGAGGACACCTACCGCGTGCTCACCGCGGTGGACAGCGCGCTGATGGTGATCGACGTGGCCAAGGGCGTGGAGGAGCGGACCATCAAGCTGATGGAGGTGTGCCGCATGCGCGACACCCCGATCATGACCTTCATCAACAAGCTCGACCGCGAGGGCAAGGACCCGATCGACCTGCTGGACGAGGTCGAGAGCGTGCTCGGCATCCAGTGCGCCCCGGTGACCTGGCCGATCGGCATGGGCCAGCGCCTGAAGGGCGTGGTGCACCTGGTCACGGGCGAAGTGCACCTGTACGAACAGGGCCGCAACTTCACCCGCCAGGACTCGACCATCTTCCCCTCGCTCGACGCCCCGGGGCTGGAGCAGAAGATCGGCGGCGAGATGCTGGCCAACCTGCGCGAGGAACTCGAACTGGTGCAGGGCGCCAGCCATCCCTTCGACAAGCAGGCCTACCTGGACGGCAAGCAGACGCCGGTGTTCTTCGGCTCGGGCGTGAACAACTTCGGCGTGCAGCCGCTGCTCGACTTCTTCGTCGAGCACGCGCCTTCGCCGCGACCGCGCGCGACCACCGGGCGCGACGTGGCCCCGCAGGAAGACAAGCTGACCGGCTTCGTGTTCAAGATCCAGGCCAACATGGATCCACAGCACCGCGACCGCGTGGCGTTCATGCGCGTGTGCTCGGGCCGCTTCAGCGCCGGCATGAAGGCCTTCCACGTGCGCAGCGGCAAGGAAGTGAAGCTGGCCAACGCGCTGACCTTCATGGCCAGCGACCGCGAGATCGCCGCCGAAGCCTGGCCGGGCGATGTCATCGGCATCCACAACCACGGCACCATCTCCATCGGCGACACCTTCACCGAGGGCGAGGCGCTGGGCTTCACCGGCATCCCCAACTTCGCGCCCGAGCTGTTCCGCCGCGCCCGCCTGCGCGATCCGCTCAAGCTCAAGCAGTTGCAGAAGGGCCTGGCCCAGCTGTCGGAGGAAGGCGCGACCCAGTTCTTCCGCCCGCTGATGAGCAACGACCTGATCCTGGGTGCCGTGGGCGTGCTGCAGTTCGACGTGGTCGCCTACCGGCTCAAGGACGAGTACGGCGTCGACGCGATCTTCGAGCCGGTCCAGGTCGCGACCGCGCGCTGGGTGAAGTGCGAGGACGAGAAGAAGCTCGAGGAGTTCCGCGACAAGCACGCGCTCAACCTGGCGATCGATGCCGCGGGCGAGCTGGTCTACCTGGCGCCCACCCGGGTCAACCTGCAGCTGGCGGAGGAGCGCTCGCCGGCGATCCGCTTCATGGCCACCCGCGAACACGCGCACGCGGTGCGGACCGACTGAGGTACCGGTGGGCCACGCCGTGGCCTGGGATCCTCCGGACCGGCCGGCCTCGACGCCGGGTCCACCGACATGCGGTAACGTACGGGGCGTGAGCACTCCCCACAGCGAGTTCCGGGAAACGCGCGCGCGGCGCCGGGCCGCGCGCCTGTCGCATCTCCGCGACGAGATCGCCAGCGCCCTCACCCATGGCTTCGGCGCCGCCGCCGCGCTGGCCGGCGGCGCGGTGCTGATCACCCTGGCCGCGATCCACGGCGACGGCTGGCAGCTCGGCGCGGCCATCGTCTTCGGCGTCACCCTGCTGCTGCTCTACCTGGCTTCGACCCTTTACCACTCGATCCAGCATCCGGTCGCCAAGGGTCGGCTCAAGGTCTTCGACCACTGCGCGATCTACCTGCTGATCGCCGGCACCTACACGCCCTTCACCCTGATCGGCCTGCGCGGTCCCTGGGGCTGGAGCCTGTTCTTCGCGATCTGGACCCTTGCGCTGGCCGGCGTGGTGTTCAAGCTGTTCTACACCGGCCGCTTCAAGCGCCTGTCGACCCTGGTCTACGTGGCCATGGGCTGGCTGGTGCTGGTCGCGATCAAGCCGGTGATGGCCACGCTCGACGGCTGGACCTTCGGCTGGCTGATCGGCGGCGGCGTGTTCTACACGCTGGGCACGTTCTTCTACCACCGCGAATCGATTCCCTACGCGCACGCCATCTGGCACCTGTTCTGCATTGCCGGCAGCGTCTGCCATTACGTCGCGGTGTTCGCCCAGGTCGCGTCCGCCGCTTGATGCGCGCTTCGCGAAACTGAATCCGCACCGCGCCTTCGCGCCAGTGTGACGCGCGCCGCGCAAGCCTGCAGGGCATGCGCGCCCGCCTCCGCTTCCGCCCTCGCCTCCCACGCCTGCACACCCGGCCGTCCCGCCGCACGCTGGGAATCGTCGGCGCGGTGTGCGCGGCCATCGTGCTGCTGGTCCTGCTGTGGGACTGGAACTGGTTCCGCGGGCCCGTGGAGCGGCTGGTCGAGGCGCGCACCGGCCGCGAGTTCGATATCGGGGGCGATCTGGACGTGGACCTCGGACGGGTCACCACCGTGACCGCCGACGGACTGCGGCTGGGAAATCCCGAGTGGGCGGAAGATCCGGAGATGGCCAGCGCCCGGCGGCTCGTGCTGCAGGTCGAGTCCTGGCCGCTGCTGCTCGGCCGCGTGCGCCTGCCGGAA
>JAEXTE010000420.1 GCA_023453655.1 Pseudomonadota bacterium | reverse complement strand
TGCGCGCCCTGCGGCTGGCTGGCGTTGCGGCCCAGCGCGCCGAGCAGCAGCGGCAGCGCCGCACTCACCGCGCCCGCCGTCTGCGCCTGGCCGGCGCCGAGTTGCTGCGCGATCCGCTGAAGCGGCGCGCCCTGCAGCTGCTGGAACAACTGGTCGGTGAGGGAACTGGACATGGCAGGCTCCAAGGCGCGTCGCGCGGGAAACTACTGTAGCGCCTTGAGCCGGTACAGCGCCTCCAGCGCCTGCTTCGGGGTCAGCTCGTCCGGGTCGATCGAAACCAGCGCCTCAAGCGCCGCGGACGACGGTGCGAACAGCCCGAACTGCTGCGGCTGGTCGATCCGCTCGGCCGACATCGGCGCGGCACCGGCGGCATCGTGGCCGCGCTGCTCGAGTTCGGCCAGGCGCACGCGCGCGTCGCGGATCACCGCCTTCGGCAGGCCGGCCAGCGCCGCCACCTGCAGCCCGAAACTGCGGTTGGCCGGGCCGTCCTTGACCGCGTGCATGAACACCAGGGTCTCGTTGCCGCGGCCGTCGTGGTGCTCCACCGCGTCCAGGTGCACGTTGGCGATGCCGCTGCCGGGCGTCGCCAGCGCGGTCAGTTCGAAATAGTGGGTGGCGAACAGCGTGTAGCTGCGGTTGACCGCCGCCAGGTGGCGCGCGCAGGCCTCGGCCAGGGCGAGGCCGTCGTAGGTCGAGGTGCCGCGGCCGATCTCATCCATCAGCACCAGCGACTGCGCCGTGGCGTGGTGCAGGATGTAGCTGGTCTCGGCCATCTCGACCATGAAGGTCGACTGGCCGCGGGCCAGGTCGTCGCCGGCGCCGATCCGGGTGAGGATGCGGTCGATCGGCCCGATCTCCGCGCGCGCGGCCGGCACAAAGCTGCCGATATGGGCCAGAAGCACGATCAGTGCGTTCTGCCGCATGTAGGTGCTCTTGCCGCCCATGTTGGGGCCGGTGATCACCAGCATGCGGCGGCCGTTGCCGTCGTCGTCGCACTCGAGCATCAGGTCGTTGGGCTCGAACGGATCGTCGCGCACCGCCTCCACCACCGGATGGCGGCCGCGCTCGATGCACAGTCCGGGCTCGGACCGCAGCAGCGGGCGCGACCAGTCCAGCGCCTGCGCGCGTTCGGCGAACGCGGCCAGCACGTCCAGCTCGCTGAGCGCCGCGGCGCAGGCGCGCAGCGGCTCCAGCCGGGCGTCGAGCGCGTCGAGCAGTTGCTCGTACAGCAGGCGCTCGCGCGCCAGCGCGCGCTCGCGCGCCGACAGCACCTTGTCCTCGAAGGCCTTGAGCTCCTCGGTGATGTAGCGCTCGGCGTTGGTCAGGGTCTGGCGGCGGCTGTAGTGCGGCGGCGCCCTGCCCGCCTGCGCCTTGCTGACCTCGATGTAATAGCCGTGCACGCGGTTGTAACCCACCTTGAGGGTGGGAATGCCGGTGGCCTCCTTCTCGCGCGCCTCCAGGTCGACCAGGAACTGGTCGGCGTTCTGGCTGAGCATGCGCAGCTCGTCGAGTTCGGCGTCGTAGCCTTCTGCGAACACGCCGCCGTCGCGCGCCAGCACCGGCGGCTGTTCGACCAGCGCCTGCTGCAGCAGACTCGCCTCGGCCGCGTGCTCGCCGAGCTGCTTCGACAGTTCCTGCAGGCGGGGCGCGTCGAGCGGCGCCAGCAGTTCGCGCAGCGCCGGCAGCATGGCCAGGCCGTCGCGCAGGGTGGACAGGTCGCGCGGACGCGCCGAGCGCAGCGCGATGCGCGAGAGGATGCGTTCGAGGTCGCCCATCGCGCGGAAGCGCTCGCGCAGCGCGTCCTCGCAGCGGTGGTCGATCAGGGTCGCGACCGCGTCGTGGCGCAGGCGCACCGTGTCCTGCCCGCGCAGCGGGCGGTGCAGCCAGCGGCGCAGCAGGCGACCGCCCATCGGCGAGACGGTGCTGTCGAGCACGCCCAGCAGGGTGTGGCGCGTATCGCCATCGACGCGGGTGTCGAGTTCGAGGTGGCGGCGCGTGGCGGCGTTCATCGCGATCGCGCCGTCGCCGCTCTCGACCGCGATCGAGGTCAGGTGCGGCAGGCGCTGCTTCTGGGTTTCCTCCACGTAGCCCAGCAGCGCGCCTGCCGCGGCGATCGCCAGTGGCCGGTCCTCGATGCCGAAACCGGTGAGGTCGTGCAGGCCGAAGAAGCGCAGCAGCTGGCGGCGGCCGGAGTCGGCGTCGAACAGCCACGGCGGCCGGCGCCGCAATCCCGTGCGCTCATGCAGCGCGGCCGGCCAGCCCTCCTCGTCCGGCAGCAGCAGCTCGGCCGGGTCCAGCCGCGCCAGTTCGGCCTCGAGCTGGTCCTCGTTCGCCACCTCGTTGACCAGGAAGCGGCCGGCCGACAGGTCCGCCCAGGCCAGGCCGAAGCCGGCCTTGCCGCGCACCAGGGCCAGCAGCAGCGTGTCGCGGCGCTCGTTGAGCAGGGCCTCGTCGGTGACGGTGCCGGGGGTGACGATGCGCACCACCTTGCGCTCGACCAGGCCCTTGCTGGCCGCCGGATCGCCGATCTGCTCGCAGATCGCCACCGATTCGCCCAGCGCCACCAGCCGCGCCAGGTAGCCTTCGGCCGAATGGTGCGGCACGCCGGCCATCGGGATCGGCGCGCCGCCGGAGCTGCCGCGCTGGGTCAGGGTGATGTCCAGCAGCCGCGCGGCCTTGCGCGCGTCTTCGTGGAACAGTTCGTAGAAATCCCCCATCCGGAAGAACAGCAGCACGTCCGGATGCTCCGCCTTCGCGGCGAAGTACTGCTTCATCAGGGGGGTGTGTTCGGGGGACTTGTCCAGCTTCATTCGATCCGGAACGGGACGCGCGATGGCGCGCCGGCCCCCGATTGTATCCGCCCCGCCGCCGCGCTCAGTAGCGCAGCACGCGCGCGCCGGGCGGTTCGGGCATGTCGCTGCCGGCCAGGACCACGCGGTCGCGCCCGCCGCGCATGGCCTGGTACATCGCGGCGTCGGCGCGCGCCAGCACCCGCTCGTAGTCCGGATGCCCGTCCTGCATG
>JAEXTE010000394.1 GCA_023453655.1 Pseudomonadota bacterium | reverse complement strand
TACAATGCCGGCATGACCCGCCCCACCCTGTACCTGGTCGACGCCAGTCTCTACGTCTTCCGCGCCTGGCATTCGATGCCCGACCAGTTCCGCGATGCCGATGGCTGGCCCAGCAACGCGGTACATGGGTTTGCCCGCTTCCTGCTGGAGCTGGTCGAGCGCGAACGGCCGCGCCACATCGCCGTGGCCTTCGACGAGGCGCTGGACAGCTGTTTCCGCAACGCCCTGTACCCGGCCTACAAGGCCAACCGCCCGCCCGCTCCGGAGGAGCTGCGCCGCCAGTTCGCGCACTGCAAGGCGCTGGCCGGCGCGCTCGGCCTGAACGTGCTGGCCCACGGCGAATACGAGGCCGACGACCTGATCGGCAGCGCCCTGCGCGGCGCGCGCGCGCTCGGCCACCGCGGCCTGATCGTCTCGGCCGACAAGGACCTCTCGCAGCTGCTCGAGGCGGACGACGAGCAGTGGGACTTCGCCCGCGGCCAGCGCTGGGGCGCGGCCGGGGTGAAGGCCCGCCACGGCGTGGACGCGCGGCAGATCGCCGACTACCTGGCCCTGTGCGGCGACGCGGTGGACAACATTCCCGGCGTGCCCGGCATCGGCGCCAAGACCGCCGCGGTGCTGCTGGCGCACTTCGGTTCGCTGGATGCCCTGCTGGCCCGCGTCGACGAAGTCCCGTTCCTGCGCCTGCGCGGCGCGGCCCAGGCCGCGGCGCGCCTGCGCCAGCATCGCGAGCAGGCGCTGCTGTGCCGGCAGCTGACCACGATCTCGTGCGATGCGCCGCTGGGCGATGCCGCTCCCTCGTTCGCGCGCGCGGCCGCCGATGCCGACGCCGTCGCCGGGCTCTGCGAGCAACTGCGTTTCGGCCCGCTGACCCGGCGCCGGCTGTACGCGGCCGCCGGCCTCGATTACACGCCACCGGCGGCCGATGCCGCCTGGGAAGAAGGAGCCCTTCCTGCATGAACGCGCCTCCCGCAGACGCCGAGCTGCTGTACGAGGGCCAGTGGCTGCGCCTGGTCCGGCGCGGCCGCTGGGAGTCCTGCGAACGCACCCACGGCCGCGACGGCATGGCGGTGCTGGTGATCGCGGTCACCCCGGACGACGAGGTGCTGTTCGTCGACCAGTACCGGGTGCCGCTCGGCGCCCGCACGATCGAGATGCCCGCCGGCCTGGTCGGCGACAGCCACGACGTGGACACGCTGGAGTCGGCCGCGCGCCGGGAGCTGGTGGAGGAAACCGGCTGGGACGCCGGCCGCGTGGACGTGCTGCTGGTCGGGCCGACCTCGTCGGGCATGAGCAACGAGCGCATCGCTTTCGCGCGCGCGCTCGACCTGCGCAAGGTCGGCGACGGCGGCGGCGTGGACGACGAGGACATCGTGGTCCACGCGGTGCCGCGCAGGGACGCACCGGCCTGGCTCATGCGCAAGCACGCCGAAGGCTACGAGCTCGATCTCAAGCTCTGGGCCGGCCTGTGGATGATCGACCATGAGCCCGATGGCTCGCCGCGTCGCTGATCCGGGGGCCGGCGGGCTGCTCGGCCCGGGCGACCCCGCGCCGGTCGAGGTGCTGCACGCCGGCGGCGCGTCGCCCTGGCTGCTGATCGCCGACCACGCCGGCCAGGCGGTGCCCGCGTCGCTCTCCATGCTCGGCCTGCCTCGGCGCGAACTCGACCGCCACATCGGCTGGGACATCGGCATTGCCGGCGTGACCGCGCGACTGGCCGAACGCCTGGACGCGTGCGCGATCCTGCAGGCCTATTCGCGGCTGGTGATCGACTGCAACCGCCCGCTCGACGCGCCCGGCTCGATCGTCGAGCGCAGCGATGGCACCGATGTCCCCGGCAACGCCGGCATCGACACCGGCGCGCGCCAGCGCCGCATCGACGGGATCTTCCGCCCCTACCACGCACGCATCGAAGCCGAACTGGATCGGCGCGCAGCCGCGTCGCGCCCCACGCTGCTGGTGGCGATGCACAGTTTCACGCCGGAGATGGGCGGACAGCGCCGGCCTTGGCACGCCGGCGTGCTGTACCAGCGCGACGCGCGGCTGGCGCATGCCCTGCAGGAGCTGCTGCGCGCCGAGGGCGACCTCGTGGTCGGCGCCAACCAGCCCTACTCGGTCAGCGACGCCACCGACTACGCGATCCCGGTGCACGCCGAGCGGCGCGGGCTGCCGCACGTCGAGCTGGAAATCCGCCAGGACCTGATCGCCGATGCCCGCGGGCAGCAGGCCTGGGCCGAGCGCCTGGCGCGCCTGTTCGCGCGCCTGCAGTCGCGGTTCGCTCCGGCCTGAGCCGGCGCCTCAGGCGCCGGCGCACGCGTCGGTCGCGCGCACCAGCGCGTCGACGTTCTCTGCCTCGAATGCCGAATGGCCGGAGGTCGGCGTGATCACCAGCTCCGCCTTGGGCCAGACCTTGTGCAGGTCCCAGGCGTTCTGCACCGGACAGACCACGTCGTATCGGCCGTGCACGATCACCCCCGGGATGCCGGCAATGCGATAGGCGTCGCGCAGCAGCTGGTCGTCGACCTCGAAGAAGCCCTTGTGGGTGAAGTAGTGGTTCTCGATGCGCGCGAACGCGAGCGCGAACTGCGCGTCCTCGTGCCCGGTGACGAAGTCCTGGTCGACGTGCAGGAACGAGGTGGCGCCCTCCCAGACGCTCCAGGCGCGCGCGGCGGCCAGGCGGGTGCCCTCGTCGTCCGAGGTCAGGCGGCGGTGGAACGCGGCGATCAGGTCGTCGCGCTCGCCCTCGGGAATCGCCGCGATGTACTGCTCCCAGGCCTCGGGGAACAGGCGCGACGCGCCTTCCTGGTAGAACCACTGCAGTTCCCAGTGGCGCAGCATGAAGATGCCGCGCAGCACAAGTTCGGTCACGCGCAGGCTGTGGGCCTGCGCGTAGGCCAGCGCGAGCGTCGAACCCCAGGAACCGCCGAACACCTGCCAGCGCTCGATGCCCAGGTGCTCGCGCAGCGCCTCGATGTCGGACACCAGGTGCCAGGTGGTGTTGTCGACCAGGTCGGCGTGCGGCGTGGACCGCCCCGAGCCGCGCTGGTCGAACAGCACGATGCGGTACTTCGCCGGATCGTGGAAACGGCGCATCTTGGCGTTGCAGCCGCCGCCGGGCCCGCCGTGCAGCAGCACCACGGGCTTGCCCTTCGGGTTGCCGCACTGCTCGTAATACAGCGCGTGGCGGTCGTCGACCTGCAGACTGCCCGTGTCGTAGGGCGCGATCTCGGGGTACAGCGTGCGCATGCGGCGCCTCCAATCATCGTTCGCGCCAGTCTAGTGGCAGCGCCGCAACCGCGCGACCGCGTATCGCGAGCCGCTATGCAGGCAGGCGCCCGAGGCTGATCCGGTCCCGTCGCTCGAGGTCGGCATGGGTGGCGACCTCGGACAGGCCCGCCGCCAGCAGCAGCGCGCGCACCGCGGCGCCCTGGTCCCAGCCGTGTTCGAGCAGCAGCCAGCCGCCCGGCACGAGATGGGCCGGGGCGGCCGCGGTAATCGCGCGGATCGCGTCGAGCCCGTCCGGACCGGAGGACAGCGCGGCAGGCGGCTCATGGCGCAGGTCGCCCCTGTGCAGATGCGGATCGTCGTCGGCGATATACGGCGGATTGCTGGCCACCAAGCCGAAGCGACGGCCGGCCACGGCGTCGAACCAGTCGCCTTGGCGGAACTCGACGTTGCCCAGGCCCAGTCGGGCTGCGTTGTCCCGTGCCACGTCCAGCGCGGCGGCGCTCGCGTCGGTCGCCGTCACCCGCGCGTGCGGACGCTCGCTCGCCAGGGCCAGTGCGATCGCGCCGCTGCCGGTGCCGAGGTCGGCGATGGCGGCGGCGCCTACGGCGGGCAGGCGTTGCAGCGCCAGTTCCACCAGCAGCTCGGTTTCCGGGCGCGGGATCAGGGTGTCGGGAGTGACGGCCAGTTCAAGCGTCCAGAAGCCGCGCCGGCCACACAGGTAGGCGACCGGTTCGCCCCGGGCGCGCCGCGCCAGCAGCGACGCGAAGGCTTCCTCGTCCGCGTCCGCCACCGGATCGTCGGCGTGCGCGAACAGCCAGCCGCGCGAGCGGCCGAGGACGTGGCACAGCAGCAGCGCCGCGTCCTCGGCGTCCACGCGGGGGCGCGCTTCCTCGAGCAGGCGGCGAACGGTCGTGGGACGGGTCATGGCAGGCATCGTAGCGGCGCCCCGCCTGGCGCCCGGACAAAGTGAAGGCGGCCGAAGCCGCCTTCAAAGATTCCGTACGCGTGTGGGAGGGAGGAACGAATACGGAACTCGGCGGGATCGGCGTGCGGGCACGCCGGATCCGATGCCCTGCACTGCCCCGGAGGCTCCGAACCTGCGTCACCCCGGACTGCAGTGCGTGAACGAAATATGCTGCACTGCAAAAACGGATGCAAGCACTTCGGTGGACCCATGACTTGAAATTTGCGGCAAATCTGATAGATTTTATCTATTGAAAGAATCAATACATTTGATTTCACTAATTGATAGTCGATGTCTATCATTCCTCCGTCGATCGCACTCCCGGTCGAAGCACGTCCATCCGCAACCACAGAGGTGCCCATGTCCCTGATCAACACCGAAATCAAGCCGTTCAAGGCCTCCGCCTACCAGAACGGCGAGTTCATCGAAGTCTCCGACGCCAGCCTCAAGGGCAAGTGGTCGGTCCTGATCTTCATGCCGGCGGCCTTCACCTTCAACTGCCCGACCGAGGTCGAGGACGCGGCGAACAACTACGCCGAGTTCCAGAAGGCCGGCGCCGAGGTCTACATCGTCACCACCGACACCCACTTCTCGCACAAGGTGTGGCACGAGACCTCCCCGGCGGTGGGCAAGGCCCAGTTCCCGCTGGTCGGCGACCCGACCCACCAGCTGACCCGCGCCTTCGGCGTGCACATCGAGGAGGAAGGCCTGGCCCTGCGCGGCACCTTCATCATCAACCCGGAAGGCGTGATCAAGACCGTCGAGATCCACGACAACGCCATCGCCCGCGACGTCAGCGAGACCCTGCGCAAGCTCAAGGCCGCCCAGTTCGTCGCCGCCAACCCGAACGAGGTCTGCCCGGCCAAGTGGAAGGAAGGCGAGAAGACCCTGAAGCCGTCGCTGGACCTGGTCGGCAAGATCTGATCCGGCTTCGCGCATGATCCATCGCGACACCCCGCCCCGTGCCGCATTCGCGGCGCGGGAGCGGATCGGAGCCGATGCCGGCCCAGCCCGCGGCTGGAAACCCCTCCCCTCGTCCGGCGGCAAGCCAAGCCGGCGTCGGTTCCGATCCGCTTCCGCAGCGTCCTCCCCCAGGAGTCCCACGTGCTCGACAACGATCTCAAAGGCCAGCTCAAGGCCTACCTCGAACGCCTGCAGCGACCGGTCGCGATCGTCGCCTCGGTCGACGATGGCGACAGCTCGAAGGAGATGCTCGAACTGCTCGAGGACATCCGCGCGCAGTCGTCGCTGATCAGCGTCGAGGTGCGCCGCGACGACGCCGAGCGCAAGCCTTCGTTCGCGCTGACCTCGCCCGGCCAGGATATCCAGCTTCGCTTCGCCGGCCTGCCGATGGGCCACGAGTTCACCTCGCTGGTGCTGGCGCTGCTCCAGGTGGGCGGACATCCGTCCAAGGCCGCACCCGAGCTGCTCGAGCAGGTGCGCGGGCTGGATGGCGAATTCCGCTTCGAGACCTATTACTCGCTCAGCTGCCAGAACTGCCCGGACGTGGTCCAGGCGCTGAACCTGGCCGCGGTGCTGAACCCGAACATCTCGCACGTCGCCATCGACGGCGCCCTGTTCCAGGACGAGGTCGAGGCGCGCCAGGTGATGTCGGTGCCCTCGATCTTCCTCAACGGCGAGCTGTTCGACCAGGGCCGCATGAGCCTGGAGCAGATCGTCGCCAAGCTCGACACCGGCGCGGCCCAACGCGAGGCCGCGAAGATCGCGACCAAGGACGCGTTCGACGTGCTCGTGGTCGGCGGCGGCCCTGCCGGTGCGGCCGCCGCGGTCTATGCCGCGCGCAAGGGCATCCGCACCGGCGTGGCGGCCGAGCGTTTCGGCGGCCAGGTGCTCGACACCATGGCGATCGAGAACTTCATCTCCGTGCCGCACACCGAAGGCCCGAAGCTGGCCGCGGCGCTGGAGCAGCACGTGCGCGAGTACGACGTGGACGTGATGAACCTGCAGAAGGCCACCGCCCTGGTGCCGGCCGGTGCCGATGGCCTGGTCGAGGTGAAGCTTGAAAGCGGCGCCTCGCTGAAGTCGAAGACGGTGGTGCTCTCCACCGGTGCGCGCTGGCGCCAGATGGGCGTGCCCGGCGAGGACCAGTACCGCAACAAGGGCGTGGCCTACTGCCCGCACTGCGACGGCCCGCTGTTCAAGGGCAAGCGCGTGGCGGTGATCGGCGGCGGCAACTCCGGCGTCGAGGCGGCCATCGACCTGGCCGGCATCGTCTCGCACGTCACCCTGTTCGAGTTCGATTCGAAGCTGCGTGCCGACGAAGTGCTGCAGCGCAAGCTGCGCAGCCTGGCCAATGTCCGCATCATCACCAGCGCGCAGACCACCGAGGTGCTGGGCGACGGCCAGAAGGTCACCGGCCTGGTCTACCGGGACCGCGTCGGCGGCGACAGCCACCGTGTCGAACTGGAGGGCATCTTCGTGCAGATCGGCCTGCTGCCGAACACCGAGTGGCTCAAGGGCACGGTGGAACTGAGCCCGCGCGGCGAGATCGTCGTCGACGACCGCGGCCAGACCAGCGTGCCGGGCGTGTTCGCCGCGGGCGACTGCACCACGGTGCCGTACAAGCAGATCGTGATCGCGATGGGCGAAGGCTCCAAGGCGGCGCTGGCCGCGTTCGACCACCTGATCCGGACTTCGGCGCCCGCGCCGACCCCGGTCGAAGCCCACGCGGCCTGAACATCACCGGAGCCGGACGGTGAACCTGCGCGACCTCAAGTACCTGATTGCGGTCGCCGACCACCGCCACTTCGGCCGCGCGGCCGCGGCCAGCTTCGTCAGCCAGCCGACCCTGTCGACCCAGATCCGCAAGCTCGAGGACGAACTGGGCGTGGCGCTGATCGAGCGCGCGCCGCGCAAGGTGATGCTGACCCCCATCGGCGCGGAGATCGTCGAGCGCGCGCGCCGGGTGGTCTCCGAGGTCGAGCAGATGAAGGAGGCCGCGCGGCGCAGCCAGCGGCCGGAAGCGGGCGCGGTCCGCCTGGGTATCTTCCCGACCCTCGGTCCCTACCTGCTGCCGCATGTCATCCCGACCATCCGCGCGCGCTATCCCGACCTGCAGCTTCTGCTGGTCGAGGAGAAGAGCGACGAACTGCTGGCGCGGTTGCGCGACGGGCGGCTGGACGCGGCGATCCTGGCCCTGCCGGTGCACGACGACCAGCTGCACCAGGAATACCTGTTCGAGGAGCCGTTCCTGCTGGCGGTCCCCGAACAGCATCGCCTCGCCCGCCAGCCCGGATTGAGCGTGGACGACCTGGCCAGCGAGAACCTGCTGCTGCTCGAGGACGGCCACTGCCTGCGCCGGCAGACGCTCGAGGTCTGCCAGCTGGCCGGCGCGCACGAGAAGAGCGAGTTCCGCGCCACCAGCCTGGAGACGCTGCGGCAGATGGTGGCGGCCAACGTCGGGATCACCCTGCTGCCCGCGCTGGCGGTGCAGCCGCCGGTGAGCCAGCCGCCGCATATCCGGGTGCTGCCGTTCAGCGGCACCCAGCCCAGCCGCGAGATCGCGATGCTCTGGCGCCGCAGCTCGGCCATGTCCGGCTTCCTCGCCGGGCTGGCGGGCGTGTTCCGGACCCTCCCCCCGGCCCTGCTGGCCGCGCCGGGCACCGTGCCGGAACGCAGCGTCGCGCCACCACCACCCCCCGACATGCTCTGACCCGCCGGACCACTTGAAGCGCGCCGCCGGGAGCGCTACGTTAGAGGCACCACGAAGCGGGCGACGCGCCAGACGCGCCGTCCGTTTTTCTTTGGGTTGGCCCCCGCCCGCCCGGACCTGTCACGGAGCAAGACCACATGACTTCCCAATCCAGCGGCGGCCTGCCGCCCCCGATCGTCGTCTCCCGCCGCGCCGCGGCGCGGCTGGATGCCCTGCTCGACTCGCCGCGCTGGCAGAACGACGCCACCGCCGAAGCGCTGCTCGGCGAGCTGACCCGCGCGGAGGTGGTCGACGACGCCGACATGCCGGCCGACGTGGTCGGCATCCAGTCGCGCGTCGAATGCGTGGACGAGAACAGCGGGGAGCAGCACACCCTGACCCTGGTGCTGCCCCACGAGGCCGACGCGGGCGCGGGCCGGATCTCGGTGCTAGCGCCGGTCGGCAGCGCCCTGCTCGGCCTGTCGGTCGGCCAGTCGATCGACTGGAACACCCCGCAGGGCCGCGTGCTGCGCCTGCGCGTCACCGCCGTGCACCCGGCCGCGACCTGAGGAATGCCCGCGCCGGCCCGGCCGGCGCGCATCCTCCACGCGCCATCCACGCCCGTCCCGCGGGCGCGGACCGGCTAGCCGGCGAGTGCTACGGGGCAGCTCACGCCGGTGCCACCCAGGCCGCAATAGCCGGCCGGATTCTTCGACAGATACTGCTGGTGCTCGTCCTCGGCGTAATAGAAGGGCGGCGCCGGGAACGCGATCTCGGTCGTGATCGCGCCGTATCCCGCCTCCCGCAGGCGCTGCCCGAAGGCCTCGCGGCTGCGCAGCGCCTGCGCATGCTGCGCGGCCGTGGTGCAGTAGATCGCCGAGCGATACTGGGTGCCCACGTCGTTGCCCTGGCGCATGCCCTGGGTGGGATCGTGGTTTTCCCAGAACGCCTGCAGCAGCGTCTCGAACGCCAGTGTCGCCGGATCGAAGGTCACCAGCACCACCTCCGCATGCCCGGTCTGGCCCGAACACACTTCGCGATAGGTCGGGTTGGGCGTCTGCCCGCCGGCGTAACCGGCCGCGGTCGACACCACGCCGGGCAGCGACCAGAACTTGCGCTCGGCGCCCCAGAAGCAGCCCATGCCGAACTGCACCTGCTGCAGGCCCTCGAAACGATCCTGCAGCGGCGCATCGAGCACGTGGTGCCGGTTGACCCGCAGCGCCAACGGCGTGTCCCGTCCCGGCAGGGCGTCTCCGGGCTGCGGCAGGCGTTGTTTCCAGGCTCCGATTCCCAGCATCGCGCGACTCCAGGTGGGTGGAGGGACTGACATGCGGCCGGGTACCGGCGCTTCAAGCCGGCGCGCGCCTCAGCTGAATACGGCAGGCGCCACCTGCACGCAGTTGCGGCCGTGCGACTTGGCCGAGTACAGCGCGCGATCCGCGCGCGCCAGCGCGCCTTCCGGCGTGTCCTCGCTGGGCAGGCGGGTGGCCACGCCGACGCTGACCGTCAGCCGCAGCGGCTGGCCATTCCAGACCGGCCGCAGGTTCTCGACCGCCATGCGCAGGTTCTCGGCGGCCATGCGCGCGGCCGCGCCGTTGCGCCCGGGCAGGATGGCGATGAACTCCTCGCCGCCGTAGCGCCCGAACAGGTCGCCCTCCTCCAGTGCGCCACGCAGCGCGACGGCCACGTGCCGCAGGCAGAAGTCGCCACCGGCGTGGCCATGGCGGTCGTTCACCGCCTTGAAGTGGTCGAGGTCGATGAACAGCACCGAGACCGGCTGGCTGTCGCGCGCCGCCTCGCCGAAGCAGCGCGCCAGCCACTGGTCAATGGTGCGGCGGTTGAGGCTGCCGGTCAGCGCGTCCAGCTCGGCCGAACGGCGCAGGTTGTTGGCGGCCACGGCCTGGTCGATCTGTTGCACCGCCAGCTGCAGGAACTCGCCGGCGAGCGAAAGCTCGTCCGTGCTGAAGCCGTCGCCGCCGGCGCGGCGCAGCAGCAACACGCCCCAGGCGGGCGCGCGGATCTGCATCGGCACCACCGCCTCCATCGCCACGATCGCGGGCTGCGCCGGATCGGTGACCGGCTGCTGCTGGGGCAGCCCCTGGGCCGCCAGGCGGCGGAGCGCCAGCTGCCGCCTGGCCAGTTCCGGGTGCACGGACAGCAGCAGGCGCGAGGGTTCGGCCAGCACCAGGTCCACGCCGTGGTAACCCTGCACCGCGACCACGCACGACTGCACCGGCAGCAGCGGCAGCAGCCGGTCGACCAGCAGGCGGAAGGCCGCGGTCTGCATCTCGGCCGGGGGCAGCGATCGCAGCTGCGCCTGCAGCTCCGTGGCCAGGCCCGAGCGCGCGGTCTCGCGGGCCATCCGGCGCTCGGTATCGGCGCGTGCGAGCAGTTCGCGGTCGCGCTGGTGCCGGTACTCGCTGATCCTGCCCAGCAGGCCCACCGCCAGGATCGCCACGCACAGGGCCACCGACAGCTGCGAGCCGTAGCGCACCACCAGGGTGTCGACCACGTGGCCACGGCTGGCCAGTTCGCCCAGCACCACGCCCGCGAGGGTGAACAGGGCCAACGTGGCCAGCGGCCAGGCCATCGCGATGCGCCGGCGTCCGCCATCGACCAGCATGGCCACGCCCAGCAGCAGCGACAGCGCATAGGGCACGACCTGGAACTTCAGCATCGGCTGCGCCAGCGCGGGCAGGTTGAGCAGGCACACGCCCGCGAGGGTGGCGACCGCCAGCGACATGCCGTCGACCCACCGTTTCCACGCCACCCGTCCCTGCCGCATCTCGACGAAGCGGAGCAGCATCTGCAGGCAGGCCGCGCACAGCAGCAACGTGAGCGCGACCGCGCCCTGGCCGCCCCAGTGCGCGAACAGGCGCAGTCCGGGCATCTGGTAGAGATGGCCGTTGACCGCCGACAGCGCCAGCAGGGCGGCAAGGGTCAGGCCGAACAGCCCCAGGAACAGCAGGTCGCGCGCGGCCGAATACAGCGCCAGCGCGAGCAGGCCGATGGTGAACAGGCAGGCATAGATGGTCGCGCTGGCGGCGACGCCGTACTGCTCCAGCTCCATCGCCCGGGCCTGTTCCATCACCTGGGGGCGCAGGGGACGGCGGCCACCGCCGACGGCGTGGAGTTCGAGTTCCACCGCCCCGTGCCAGTGCGCCGGCAGCGCAAACAGGAAACTGCTCGGCAGCACGCCCGCGTCCTCGCCCGGCTCGAAGAAGCCCTGGGGCGGGCTGCGCCAGTCGCCGCGTTCGACCCAGACCTGTTGGAGCGCGCTGCGTTCCAGGCGCACCGCCCAGCCCGGCCCGCCCGACTGCGCAGGCAGTTCGAAGCGCAGCAGCAGCGCATGGCCGCGCGACCCGTCCGGATCCACCGCCACGGCCGCACCCGGCAGGGGAGTGACCCTCACGGGCAGGCCCTGACCCTCGGGCACGCTGCCGGCCACCGCCGCGGCGAACAGCCACAGCAGCAGGGCCAGGCAGACCGCGACCAGGCCGTCGTGCCGCGCTCCGGTGTCCTGCGTCCCGGTCAGGAGCCACCTCCCCCGGCGGCCGGGCAGCGGCGCACGCGCCATGGCGAAGCCGGGAGATCCCCGATCGGTCGGACAGCGGACATGCGTTCCCCCTCCTTCGCCCATGCGCATGGGGATGGTAAGCAAACATCATGCCGACCCTGCCTGCCCGCTGCACTCCGCCACCGACGGACGTTCCCGGGGAAGCGGCGGGGGCGCTCGGCTACACTGGCGTTTTTCCCCCAAAGCGCGTCATGACTTCTCCCGACCCGGCCGCCGCGGCAGCGGCGCCGTCCGATGCGGCCACCCCGGCCCGCCACGACTTCATCCGCCAGATCGTCCGCGAGGACCTGGCCAGCGGCAAGCACGACGCGATCCGCACCCGCTTCCCGCCCGAGCCCAACGGCTACCTGCATATCGGCCACGCCAAGGCGATCTGCCTGGACTTCGGCATCGCCGAGGAATTCGGCGGGCGCTGCAACCTGCGCTTCGACGACACCAACCCGGCCAAGGAGGACCCCGCCTTCGTCCGCGCGATCCAGGAGGACGTGCGCTGGCTGGGCTTCGACTGGGCCGAGCTGCGCCACGCCTCGGACTATTTCGAGGTCTATTACCTGGCCGCCGAGAAGCTGGTCGCGCAGGGCGACGCCTTCGTCTGCGACCTCACGCCCGAGCAGGTGCGCGAGTACCGCGGCAGCCTGACCGAGCCGGGCCGCAACTCGCCGTTCCGCGACCGCTCCGTAGAGGAAAACCTGGACCTGTTCCGGCGCATGCGCGCGGGCGAGTTCGCCGACGGCACGCGCACGCTGCGCGCGAAGATCGACATGGCCAGCGGCAACATCAACCTGCGCGACCCGGCGCTGTACCGGATCAAGCACATGCCCCACCCGATCGCGGGCGAAGGCTGGTGCATCTACCCGATGTACGACTTCGCGCATGCGCTGGGCGACGCGATCGAGGGCATCACCCACTCGCTGTGCACGCTGGAGTTCGAGGACCACCGCCCGCTGTACGACTGGTGCGTGGAGCGGGTGGACCTGGCCGGACACCCGGCCCTGCTCGCGCCGCTGGTCGAGAAGGGGCTGCCCAACGTCGCCGCGCGGCCTCGGCAGATCGAGTTCTCGCGCCTCAACATCAACTACACGGTGATGAGCAAGCGCAAGCTTACCCAGCTGGTCGCCGAGGGCCTGGTCGACGGCTGGGACGATCCGCGCATGTACACCCTGCAGGGCCTGCGCCGTCGCGGCTACACGCCGTCGGCCCTGCGCCTGTTCGTGGACCGGGTGGGCATCAGCAAGCAGAACTCGGTGATCGACTTCTCGGTGCTCGAGGGCGCGCTGCGCGAGGACCTGGACGCGCATGCGCCGCGGCGCATGGCCGTGGTCGAGCCGCTGAAGCTGGTATTGGCCAACCTGCCCGAGGGCCACGAGGAAACGCTGTCGTTCTCCAACCATCCCAAGGACGAATCGTTCGGGATGCGCGAGGTACCGTTCTCGCGCGAGGTCTGGATCGAGCGCGAGGACTTCGCCGAGGTGCCGCCCAAGGGCTGGAAGCGGCTGGTGCCCGGCGGCGAAGTGCGGCTGCGCGGCGCCGGCATCGCGCGCGTCGACGAGGTGGTCAAGGACGACGAGGGCCACGTCGTCGAGCTGCGCGGCTGGCTCGATCCCGAGTCCCGTCCCGGCATGGAAGGCGCCAACCGCAAGGTCAAGGGCACCATCCACTGGGTGAGCGCGCACCACGCCGTGCAGGCCGAGATCCGCCTGTACGCCCGGCTGTTCTCCGCCGCCGACCCGGACGACGAGAGCGAGGGCAGGAGCTATCGCGACCATCTCAACCCGGACTCGCGGCGCAGCGTGCGCGGCTGGGTGGAACCGGCGGCCGCGGCCGCGGCGCCCGAACAGTCCTTCCAGTTCGAACGCCTGGGCTATTTCGTTGCCGACCGCGTCGACCATCGCAACGATGCACCCGTGTTCAACCGCAGCGTGTCGCTGCGCGATACCTGGGCGGCCAAGGCGTGAGCATGGCGATGTGGGCGCGCCACCTGTGCATGTTCTGCCTGGCGCTGGTGCTTGCGGCCTGCACGCCAGGCGCGGAACGGCCCGCGTCGGCGGAACCGCCGCCGGTGGCAGCGCCGGCGCAACCTGCTGCGCCGGCGCTGGCGCCCGACCGCTCCTGCCGGCTTGCCAGCGACTGCACGGTGCGCAACGTCGGCAACTGCTGCGGCTACGCACCGGCCTGCGTCAACAAGGACGCGCAGGTCGACCCGGAGGCCGTGCGCGCGCAGTGCGCGCGCGA
>JAEXTE010000298.1 GCA_023453655.1 Pseudomonadota bacterium | reverse complement strand
GCCGCGCGGCAAGTACGACCAGCTCAAGCCGTCGATGGACGTGCCCGAGACCCTGGTCGCACCGATCACCAAGGGCCAGGCCATCGGCAAGGTGCGCGTGACCCTGGACGGCAAGGTGGTGGCCGAGCGCCCGCTCGTGGCGCTGCATGCGGTCGAGGAGGCGGGCTTCTTCAAGCGTCTCTGGCACGAGCTGCTGATGTGGTGGAAATCGGTCTGACCCGGGTCCTTCGTCCGCTTTGACGGCGGTCGCGTTTCGCGCCTGTCCGCTGCCTGGAACGAAATCCGTCTCTGCTAAGATCCTTCGCGCGTGCGATGCAGGACGCATCGCCACGCTGGGGACAAGGCGCGCCGTGGCGTGTCCGCACAGACAACTTAGGGAGAAGGGGAGACCATGTCCGTATTCAATGGCAGGCGCACGCTTGCAGTCGCGATCTCGACGGTGGCCATGCTGGCCGCGGCCACGCCGGCGCTGGCCCAGCGGCAGAGCGCGCAGGAGCGTCGCCAGGAGCAGGTGGCGCAGATCCCGGTGTGCGCCGAGCCGCTTGGCGCGATCTCGGTGCTCGAGCCCGAGGACGGCGTGCACTGGTGGACCGGCCAGCAGCTGCCGGCGCCCTCACGCCTGATCAAGGTGTTCGTCAACAAGTCGCGCTGCTTCACCCTGGTCGACCGCGGCGCCGGCCTCGACGCCGCCATGCGCGAGCGCGACCTCGGCGCGGGCGGCGAGCTGCGCAACCGCTCCAACGTCGGCAAGGGCCAGATCAAGGCCGCCGACTACGTGATGGTTCCCGACCTGATCGGCGCCAACAACAATTCCGGCGGCAACGCCGTGGGCGGCCTGCTGGGTGGCCTGATCGGCGGCCGCGCGGGCGCCATCGTCGGCGGCCTGAACTTCCGCAGCAAGACCGCGGACGTGGTGCTCACCGTCACCGACGTGCGCTCGTCCGAGCAGGTCGCGATGGCCGAAGGCCACGCCAAGAAGACCGACATCGGCTGGGGCGCGGGCGGCGGCCTGTTCGGCGGCAGCGGCCTGGGAGCCGCGGGCGTCGGCGGCTACGCCAACACCGAACTCGGCCAGGTGATCACCCTGGCCTACCTCCAGGCCTACACCGACCTGGTCGCCCAGCTCGGCGGCCTGCCGGAGAACGCCTCGGCGGCCAATGCCCAGCAGGCGGTCACCGTGACCAAGCCGGCGCGGCTGTTCACCGGCCCGGACGGCAAGGGCGTCGTGCGCGACCTCGACGTGGGCATGATGCTGTATCCCACCGGGACCAAGGAGGGCGTGATGTGGGAGGTCGAGGACGAGCTCGGCAACAAGGGCTGGGTGTCCTCGACCCTGCTGCAGCTCTCGCGCTGACCGCCAGCGTCGTCATGGACGGCCGCCCACGGGGCGGCCGTTCGCGTTTCCGGGGTGGCGGTTTGGGATCCGCGTTCGCGCCCCCATAATCGCGGGATGGAAATCAAGTCCGACAACCCCGACCACGGCTTCCAGTTCCCGGGCGTGTTCGAGATCACCGCGATGGGCGCCGCCGGCATCGGCCTGGAGTCCGAGATTCCGCGCCTGCTGGGCGAGGCCGGCCTGACGGTGCTGGAGGAGACCATCCAGTGGCGCGGCAGCAGCGGCGGGCGCTACGTCTCGGTGAAGCTCAGTTTCCGCGCCAGCGACCGCGCCCAGTACGAGGCCGCGCATACCGCCCTGCGCAACCATCCCGAGGTGAAGTGGACGCTGTGATGTCCGCGTACGCCCCGGCGCCGGGCCGCGCCCGGCTGCGGGACGGGAGGGGCCGGTGAACGACGCCTGCGAGCGCGGCCAGCCGCGTCAGGGCGCCTCCGCCTGCCTGGTCCGCGACCTCGGCCGCCAGCCCTACGAGCCGGTGTGGCGCGCGATGCAGCGTTTCACCGACGCGCGGGACGGCGATTCGCTCGACGAAGTGTGGGTCGTCGAGCACGACCCGGTGTTCACCTTGGGCCAGGCGGGCAAGCCCGAGCACGTGCTCATGCCCGGCGACATCCCGGTGCTCCACGTCGACCGCGGCGGCCAGGTGACCTACCACGGCCCGGGCCAGATCGTGGTCTACCCGCTGCTCGACATCCGCCGCATGCGGTTGGGCGTGCGCGACTACGTGTGCAGGAT
Organism: Pseudomonadota bacterium; assembly: GCA_023453655.1. Lineage (GTDB taxonomy): Bacteria > Pseudomonadota > Gammaproteobacteria > Xanthomonadales > Xanthomonadaceae > Luteimonas > Luteimonas composti. The sequence continues at coordinate 5,575 of JAEXTE010000298.1, read as the reverse complement.
CGAGCAGGCGGTGATCGATACCCTGCTCGAGTGGAACATCATCGGCTCGCGCCGCGAGGGCGCGCCGGGCGTGTACGTGGCCGGCGCCAAGGTCGCGGCGCTCGGGATCCGGGTGCGCCACGGCCGCAGCTTCCACGGCCTGGCCTTCAACATCGACATGGACCTGGCGCCGTTCGCCCGCATCAATCCCTGCGGCTACGCGGGGCTGCAGGTGACCTCGATGCTAGACTTGGGCGGTCCGTCGGGCCTGGACGCGGTCAAGCCCGTCCTGCTGGACGAACTGGCCCGGCAACTCGGGCTGGCGCTGCGCGAGGCGCCCGCGCCCGACCTGGCCAACCCCCTCCCCATTGCAGCGGCCCAGGCCGCCTGAGCCGCCATGTCCGAGTCCAGTCCGCGCTCCATCCCCCTGCAGGTCGTGCAGACGGCCGCGCCGGCGCCGCTGGAGGCGGGCGCCAAGCAACTGGCCGGCGACAAGATCGCGCGCTCGCCGGTCGAGTTCGTGGACGCGCCGGTGCTGCGCAAGCCCTCATGGATCCGCGTGCGGATCCCGTCCAACGGGGCGGTGGCCGCGCTCAAGTCCAAGCTGCGCGCCAATCGCCTGGTCACGGTCTGCGAGGAGGCCAGCTGCCCGAACATCCACGAATGCTTCGGCCACGGCACCGCGACCTTCATGATCCTGGGCGAGGTCTGCACCCGGCGCTGCTCGTTCTGCGACGTCGCCCACGGCCGGCCGAAGCCGCCGGATCCGTCCGAGCCGCTGAACCTGGCCAACACCATTGCCGACATGGGCCTGAAGTACGTGGTCATCACCTCGGTGGACCGCGACGACCTGCGCGACGGCGGCGCCCAGCATTTCGTCGACTGCATCCGCGCGGTGCGCGCGCAGTCCCCGGCCATCCGGATCGAGATCCTCACCCCGGATTTCCGCGGCCGTGGCCGCATGGAGCGCGCGCTGGAAATCCTAGCCGCCGCGCCGCCGGACGTGTTCAACCACAACGTCGAAACCGTGCCGGAGCTGTACCGCAACGTGCGCCCGGGCGCCGACTACCAGTGGTCGTTGACCCTGCTGCAGAAGTTCCGCGCCCAGCATCCGGACGTGCCGACCAAGTCGGGGATCATGCTCGGCCTGGGCGAGACCATGGAGCAGGTGCAGGGCACCCTGCGCGACCTGCGCGCGCACGACGTGGAGATGGTCACCATCGGCCAGTACCTGCAGCCTTCGGCGCACCACCACCCGGTGCTGCGCTACTGGACCCCCGAGGAGTTCAAGGCGCTGGAGGAGTACGGCATGGCGCTGGGCTTCAGCCACGTCGCCTCGGGTCCGCTGGTGCGCTCGTCCTATCACGCCGACCAGCAGGCCAGGGACGCCGGCGTGGCCGCCTGAGCCCGCGGACCGCGTGCTTCCGGGCGTGGGCTTGGCCGCCGCTGGCGGCTGGGCGTGCCGCGACCGCCCGTGCGACGGGCATTCACGTCACCTGCAGCCCGCCCGGCTAGAGTGGACCGTCCGCGCAACTTTATGCACTGGCGCGGGGTCAGACCAAGGCGGATCGTGGCGCAGGGCCACGCGCCGCACACCAGGACCGTTCCGATGAAATTGAACCGCATCGCCCCCGTCTCCCTGATCGCACTGGTGCTGGCCGTGCCGCTGGGGCTGATGGCGCGCAGCGAAGGCGATGCGCTTCCGGGCGCTCCCACCGCGGAACAGGCCACCACCTCCAAGCTGGTCTACGGGCTGCTGTCCGACAGCCGCTACGCCTACCGGCCGCGGCCGCTCGACGCGACCATGTCGGCCGAGATCTTCGACCACTACCTCGAGGCGCTGGACGGTTCCAAGCTGTTCTTCACCGCGCAGGACGTCGCGCGCTTCGAGGCGCACAAGCCGCAGATGGGCGAGAACGTGCGCAGCGGCAACCTCGAGCCCGCCTACGCGATCTTCGCGGTGTACAAGCAGCGGGTGGCCGAGCGCGTCGCGCACGCGCGCGCGCTGCTCAAGCAGGACATCTTCGACTTCACCGGCCCGGACCGCTGGGTCTACGACCGCGAGGACGCGCCCTGGGCGGCGGACGCGGCGGCGCTCGATGCGCTGTGGAAGCAGTCGGTGCGCAACGACTGGCTGAGGCTCAAGCTCGCCGGCAAGAAGCCAGACGAGATCCGCAAGACGCTCGACCGGCGCTACCTCAACCTCGCCAACAACGTGGCCGCGCTCAAGCAGGAGGATGCGTTCCAGACCTTCCTCAACGCCTACACGTCCACGGTCGATCCGCATACCGACTACATGAGTCCGCGCACGGCCAAGCTGTTCAACCAGAGCATGTCGCTCTCGCTCGAAGGCATCGGCGCGCAGCTGCAGAAGCAGGACGACGTGGTGGTGATCCGCGAGCTGATCGCCGGGGGCCCGGCCGCGCTGAGCGGCAAGTTCAAGCCCGGCGACCGCATCGTCGGCGTCGGCCAGGGCACCAGCGGCCCGATCGAGGACGTGGTCGGCTGGCGCCTCGACGACGTGGTCGAGAAGATCAAGGGGCCGAAGGACACCCAGGTGCGCCTGGACGTGGTCCCCGGCGAAGCCACGCTCGACAGCAACCCGGTGCGCGTGGTGCTGACCCGCGCCCGCATCAAGCTCGAGGAGCAGGCCGCGAAGTCGGAGGTCATCACCCTGCCGGCCGTCGAGGGCGGCGCGGACAAGCGCATCGGCGTGATCAAGCTGCCCGCCTTCTACCAGGACTTCGAAGGCCGGCGCACCCGCAACGGCGAGTACACCTCGGCCAGCCGCGACGTCGCCCGCCTGCTCGGCCAGTTCCGCGCGGACGGCATCGACGGCGTGGTGCTGGACCTGCGCAGCAACGGCGGCGGATCGCTCAACGAGGCGATCGAGCTCACCGGCCTGTTCATCGACAAGGGCCCGGTGGTGCAGGTGCGCGAGTCCGGCGGCCGCATCAGCGTCGAGAGCGACCGCACCGCGGGCGTGGCCTGGGACGGGCCGCTGGCGGTGCTGATCAACCGCGGTTCGGCCTCGGCGTCGGAGATCTTCGCCGGCGCGATCCAGGATTACGGCCGCGGGCTGGTGATCGGCGAGACCTCGTTCGGCAAGGGCACGGTGCAGAACATCGTGCCGCTCGACCGCTGGCCGTCGTCGGAAGGCGACCGGTTCGGACATGTCAAGCTGACCATTGCGCAGTTCTTCCTGCCCGGCGGCAGCAGTACCCAGAACCGGGGCGTGGTGCCGGACCTGGCCTTCCCGGTGACGGTGGACGCCAGCGAGTTCGGCGAGAGCACCTACGACAACGCGCTGGAATGGCGCCAGATCGCCGCGGTACCGCACCAGCGCTACGGCGACTTCTCGCCGCTGCTGCCCAAGCTCAGGCAGTTGCACGAGCGGCGCGTGGCCAACGACCGCGAGTTCCGCTGGTGGTCGGAGGACGTGGCCGAGTTCCGCGCCGAGCGCGAGAAGAAGTACGTGTCGCTCAACGAGGCCGAGCGCCGTGCCGAGCGCGACCGCGACGAGGCCAAGCGCAAGCAGCGCCAGGAAGAGCGCAAGGCGCTCGGGCTGGCCCTGGACCCGCTGGCCGACAGCAGCACCGACGACGGCCTGCAGGCCAGCGAGCGCAACGTGGCCGAGGACGCCGCGCGCGAGAAGGCGGCCGAGAAGCGCCCGGACCCGCTGCTGCACGAATCGGCGGCGATCCTCGCCGACGCGGTGCGCCTGCTCAACCAGGACCGGCGCCTGTCCGCCCAGGTGCTGCCGGAGTCCACCGGCCCGGGCCGCTGGACGCAGTAGGCCGGATGCTGCTGGCCGGCGTTCGCGGGCGGACGGGGCGCGCAGGCCCTGCACTGCGGCGCGAGGCATAGGCCGGCAGCGCCGGCTCGGCCCCATGGCTTCGTTCCAGTCCCTGCGCCTGCTGGTCGCCGCGAAGCGCCACCCCTCGGGCTGGCTGCTGCTGGTCCAGCTCGCCGGCGTGCTGCTCTACCCGGCGATGGAAGGCACGGACTCGGCGCGCGTGGTATTCGGCGCGTTCGGCATCCTGGTGCTGGTACTGGCCCTGTGGGTGGTCAACCGCAGCGCGGCCAGTACCCGCGTCGCGCTGGCCCTGGCGGTCGCGTCGGTCGGGCTGTCGCTGTGGTCGCTGCTGGCCGCGCGCCCGGGAGCGCTGGTATCCGCCTACGTGGTGGAAGCGGCGCTGTACTTCTACACGGCGGCGGCGCTGATCGCCTACATGCTGCGCGACCACAAGGTCACCAGCGACGAACTCTATGCCGCGGGCGCGACCTTCACCCTGCTGGCCTGGGGTTTCGCCTTCGCCTATGCGGCCTGCCAGTACTGGTTCCCGGGCAGCTTCCTGGCGGCGGTCGACCCGCAGTCGCCGCGCAGCTGGACCGAACTGCTGTTCCTGAGCTTCAGCACGCTCTCCGGCGTGGGCCTGACCGACATCCTGCCGGTATCGCCCCCGGCGCGCGCGCTGGTCATGCTCGAGGCCTTCGCCGGGGTGATGTACATCGCCCTGGTGGTGTCGCGCCTGATCGGCCTGACGATCCTGCGCAGGCAGGACCGGCCACCGGCCGGTATGCCGTAGCGCCGGCCGGCGCGGGGGGTCAGGCGGCCGCTTCGGCGGCCTTCTGCGCGTTGTGCCGCTCCATCGCGTAGACGAGGATCTTCTTCGCCTCCTCGGCGCCGCCCCAGCCTTCGAGCTTGACCCACTTGCCCTTCTCGAGGTCCTTGTAGTGCTCGAAGAAGTGGCCGATGCGCTCGAGCCAGTGGCCGCTGACCTTGTCGATGTTGTCGACGTGGGCGTAGCCCTGGAAGACCTTGGCCACCGGCACCGCCAGCAGCTTCTCGTCGCTGCCGGCCTCGTCGGTCATCTTCAGCACGCCGACCGGGCGGCACCGCACCACCGAGCCGGGCACCAGCGGCAGCGGCAGCACCACCAGCACGTCGGCCGGGTCGCCGTCGCCGCACAGGGTGTTGGGCACGTAGCCGTAGTTGCAGGGGTAGCGCATCGGGGTGGACAGCACGCGGTCGACGAAGATCGCGCCGCTCTCCTTGTCCACCTCGTACTTGACCGGCTCGGAGTCCTTCGGGATCTCGATGATGACGTTGATTTCGTCCGGGGGATTCCTCCCGGTGGCGACGTGGTCGAGACCCATGAGACTGCAACTCCGAATGGTGGGGCGGGCGGGGCGCCCGCGGCGAGCGGATCGGGCCATTTTACGCGAGCCGATGCTGCATTGCAGAAGAACCCGGCGGACGCGACGGTGGAAGCCCCTAGGGTCGGCCCGAGGCAGGGTACGCCCCAGCTGTGCGGGGCCCATACGCAGGCGTACACATGATCCCGTCCCCGAGCCAGTGAGACCTGCGCCATGTCGATCACCGATAGCTCCCGCGTCGCCGATGCCGCACTGCCGCGCACCGACGGCTACTGGGACGACCCGTCCGCCGACAGCCGCCTGCTGGAATCGGGCGCGGAGCTGGACCGCAACCCGGTCGATCCCCGGCAGGTCGAGCGCCCGGACGTGCTGTCGCTGCTGCCGCGGCTGGGCATCACCGAGATCGACGGCGGCCGCAGCAACCCGCAGGACCGGA
>JAEXTE010000222.1 GCA_023453655.1 Pseudomonadota bacterium | reverse complement strand
TGCTGCGCGTCGTCGACCTCGCCAGCCAGGCCCAGCGCGGCGCCAACGTGGACTGGCACCTGCGCGATGCGGTCTCCGCGACCGTGCATCAGCTTGCCGACCAGGTCAACGCGTCGGCTCTGCTCGGCGCCTATGTCGACGGTCTGGAATCCGCGGCTGGCCAGGCTCCGAAGGGCCATGTCGTCTACGTGCAGGCCCTGCGCGCCGCCGTGGATACCACGCGCCGGCTCTGGCGCGACGAGCGATAGTCCCTGCCTCCGAAATCCCGGACAGCTGTTACGCCGGAGCTGCCTGCCGGGCACGCCCGCGGCTCCGGACCCGCCGGCGTCCCGCACCGGTTCGAGAATGCCGGGCCGGGCAGGCTGCAGACCATCGACATCCATCACTCGCCGCGCTGGATCCAGACCGACCTGGAGTAGGGCGGTTCCCGCCGCCGGCCCCCTCCGGTGGCGCGCGGCCCGCAGGCCGCTTTCCTGACCGCCCGCGGCCGCGCATCGCGTTGACTTTCCATCGACCTGTTGCGGGAGTAGGCGCATGGCGATCACACGACGCGGGTTCCTGGCGGCGCCTGCCGCGCTGTCCGCGGCGCTGCTGCCGGGCGGGCTGCTGGCGGCGGTCGAGGCCGAGACACCGCCGATGGCGGACCTGTCCAGCTGGGAGTCGGTGCGCGGCCAGTTCGCGCTGGACCCGCGGTGGATGCATTTCGCCAGCTTCTTCATCGCCAGCCATCCGGCACCGGTGCAGGCGGCGATCGAGGCCTATCGCCGCGCCATCGACCGCAACCCGTTCCACGTGGTCGAGCACGGCATGTTTTCGGATGGCGCCGACAACATCCACCAGCAGGTCCAGGCCGAAATCGCGCAGTACCTGGGCGCACGACCCCACGAGGTGTGCCTGGCCGGCAACACCACGACGGGCCTGGCGCTGGTGTACCAGGGGCTGCCGCTGCAGGCGGGCGACGAGGTGCTGTGCACCACGCACGACCACTATTCCCACCACGAGGCGATCCGGCTGGCCATCCAGCGCAGCGGCGCCAGCATGCGCAAGGTGCCGCTGTTCGAGGATGCCGCCGCGGCCACGGCCGACGCGCTGGTCCACACGCTGCTCAAGGCGGTCGGTCCGCGGACCAGGGTGCTGGGCCTGACCTGGGTGCACTCGAGCAGTGGCATCCGGCTTCCGATCCGCGAGATCGCCGCCGCCCTGCGCGCGCGGGCGGGGCAGCCGGTGCTGCTGGTGGTGGACGGCGTGCACGGCCTGGGCGCGACCGACGAGACCGTCGCGACCATGGGCTGCGACTACTTCTGCGCCGGCACCCACAAATGGATGTTCGCACCGCGCGGCACCGGCCTGGTCTGGGCCAGCGCCGAAAACTGGGCGCGCCTGCGCCCGGTGATCCCGAGCTTCACCGATCTCGACCAGTACACGGCCTGGGAGCGCGATGCGGCGCCGTCCTCGCCGACCACGGCCGACCGCATGAGCCCGGGCGGCTTTCACGCCTACGAGCACCAGTGGGCCGCCGCCGCGGCGTTCCGCATGCATCGGCAGATGGGCCGTGCGCGGGTGGCGGCCCGCATCCGCGAGCTCAACGACCAGTGCAAGGCGGGGCTGGCGGCCAATCGGAAGGTGAGGCTGCACACGCCGATGGCACCTGAACTGTCGGCGGGCCTGGTCTCGTTCGAGGTCGAAGGCCTGGCGCCGGCGGACGTCGTACGGCAGCTGGCGGCAAGGAGGATCGTCGCCAGCACCAGCCCCTACGCCGTCCCCTATGCGCGGCTGGCGCCGAGCCTGGTGAATACCGCCGAGGAAGTTGAGCGCGCGGTGCGTGCGGTGCGGGAGATCTCGGGGTAGGGGCGGCGGACACCGGGTGGCGCGTGCCCGCCGCGCAGCGCCGTCTCAGTCCTTGGCCGGCGTCCAGTCGCCCGGCGGCACGGTGTTGACCATCCACGGCACGCCGAAGCGGTCGATGCAGGACCCGAAGCCAGGCGACCAGAAGGTCTCGTCGAACGGCATGACGGCCTTGCCGCCCTCGGACAGCTGCTCGTACCAGCGCCTGGCCTGGTCGATGCTGTCGGTGTGCAGGGTGACGTCGAATCCGTTCTTCGGCTTGTCGATGTTGGGCGCCCACTGCTTGTCCATGTCGGCCCCCATCAGCGACTGGTCGCCGACGTCGAGCCAGCAGTGCATCAGCCAGTCCCTGTGGCGCGCGTCCACCTCCATGTCCCCCGCGGGCATGTCGCCGTACGGAACGGCGGCGGTGATCTTGCCGCCGAGAACCCTGGCGTAGAACTCGAAGGCCTCGCGGCACTGGCCTTGGAAGCTCAGGCTGGGAACGATCTTCATGGCGTCTTCTCCTCGAATGTCCGTGAGTGGTGCGTCGCGGGGTGCGTGGAACGGCCCTGCGACCGGCATCGTCGTTCCGGGCGTCGCGGCCGTGGCGTCCGGCGGGTTCGCTCCGGTGGGCCGGTCGGGCAGAGCGCCAGCGCGTGCGTTCCGGATACACGACGGGCGATGGGCAGCGGGATCGACATCCGGGAGCGTGGTCACCGGCGCAGAGCGAACCGGGCGCGGTCCCTGAGGCGGCCGGGATGATGGGACCGGCCCGGTTACTTCGCGGTAGCGCGCCCTTTCGCCGTGGCGGTTCGGCGCTACGGCACGGCGGGCGCGGGCGCCATTGTCGTGGGCGCCTGCCTGCGGACGCGGCCACCAGCCCGGCCGTGCGGTTCGATCCGGTCCGGCGCCGGATCGGGCGGGCCGCCGCGCAGGCGAGGCG
>JAEXTE010000215.1 GCA_023453655.1 Pseudomonadota bacterium | reverse complement strand
AGCGCAGGCGCGCGAGATGATGCCGCAGGCCACCGGGCTGGCACGCGAAGCCGTGGACCTGGGGTTCGATGCGCTGGCCGCCGTCGTCGACGGGCGGGGCGGCAGCCGGCGCAAGGCGCGGCAGGTCGATGGCATGCGCTAGGACACCCTGGCCTATGTCGTCCGCACCCTGGGCGCCGGCCGCTGGGACCAGGACGTGTTCGGCCCGGAGTTCGAGGCCGCGTCGAGCGCGCGGCCGAGCAGCTGGCCGCGAGCCTCGCGCGCAGCGTGCTGTTCGCCGTGTTCACGCGGAGCGGCTCGAGCGCCGCAGCGAGAAGATGGAAGCCGAATCCGAACGCCGCGTCGAGCCGCGGCGCGTTGCGCTGGAAGCACGCGCCGCGGCACTGTGCGAGCCGGCCGCCGCATCGACGAACTGCAGCGTGCGCTCGAGTACTGTTCGACGGCCGGCCGCTGCAGCTGCTGCGCCGCGAGGATCGCGCGCTCGCGCAGGCGGACGCCGACTGAAGGCTCAGCGCACCGGCGCGTCGCGCGACCCGACCCGCCGCTGGAAGCAGTGGCGTCCGGCCGGATGCGCCCAGCCAGCGTCATTGCTGCCATCCGTCCTTACACTGGCGGCGGCGAAGGCCGCGCACAGCCGGTAGCGGTCGTCGCCCAGCACGGCATATCCGTAGGCCTGACCGGTCGCCGAATCGGCCAGCGACAGGACGTCGGCTCCCTCCAGCGCAGCGAGCGCGGCGGGCAGCGCGTCGTGCTGGCGGGCGTGCCGCTCGATCGCCGCCTCGAGCCGCATCAGCTCCTGCACGCGGCGTTCGTCGATCCGGGCCTGCCGCTGTTCGGCCGGCAGGCCGGTCAGCGCCAGGGCCACCGCCACCGTGGCGACGATCGCCGCTCCCGCGGCCACCACCAGGGCACGCCCGCCGACGCCGCCCGCGGGCTCGCGCTCCTCGTCGCGCAGGTCGGCCAGGTACCAGCCGAACACGGTGCCGGCGACCAGGCCCGCGATCGCCACCTTCAGCACGAAGCGCAGGCTCAGTTCGCCTCCCAGCACGTTGTAGACCAGCGCAACGAGGTCGCCGACCAGCACGCCGGCGGCGATGAACAGGGTCAGGTAAGTCAGCCAGCGGCGCACCGGCGACAGCCGCCGCGCGGGATCCCGCCGCAGCTCGCCGGCGATCCGGTGGGCCATGAAGGCGAACACCGGGTAGGCCACCAGCAGCGTCGCCACCGACCAGCGGACCGAACGCGGGAGTGCGCGTACGCGGTACTCGGGATCGGCGGGATCGGGCAGCAGGATCCCGACGATGTCGAACAGCAGGCTGGCCAGGTGCCAGGCGGTCAGGTACAGCGTGGTGAACAGCACCAGGTAGTGGAACGCGTCGCGGGCGGACAGGTAGGGCCGGGGGCGCGGCACCGGCACCACGAACGGCTGGTCGGCCCACGCCGCCAGCGGGGCCCGGATCTGTTCCGGCCGCCAGCCCGCCGCGACCAGCGCCGCTTCGACCTCCTGGCGCGATGCACCCGCGGTGAGGGCATCGCGGACGAACTGTTCGACTTCCTGGGTGGCCGATGCCATGGCGGTGTTCCGGTCCTGCGAAGGCGGCCACGCTCGCGCGCGGCGAAGCAGCGGTCAAGTCGGGCGCCCAAGGTCTAGCGATCCTCGACCCGCAGTCGCACAGGGGCGCGCCCGGCCGGACGCGCCCCATCCATGCGACTTCGGCCGGCGACGCCGACGGCCGCTGCTCGATCAGTTGCGCTCGCTGCCGATCACCTTGCCGGTGGCCGGGTCGAGCCGGAGTTCGAGGTCCTTGCCCTGGGCGTCCTCGGCTTCGGCCTTCCAGACGCCCTCATCGAACTTCAGGTCGTGGATGTTCGAATAGCCCGCCGCGGCCAGGCGGGCCTTGACGTCGTCCTCGCTGAGCGTGGCAACCTGCTCGTCGGGGTAGACGTTTCCAGTGCGCGGGTCGATCGACAGGTCGACCCGGTTGCCGTCGGCGCTGCGCGCGTCGGCGGTCCACACGCCGTCCTCGAACTCCACGTCGTTGATATTGGTATAGCCCTGCGCCTCGAGCTTGGCGCGGACCTCGGCGGAGGTCAGCGACTTGTCCTGGGCGAGTGCGGCGCCACCGGCCAGCAGGGCGGTCGCGGCGATGGCGATAGCGGTATGGCGGAACATGCTGCGATTGGACATGGTGCGGCTCCTGCATCGGGGGAGTGCGCATGCTGGGTGCCACGCCTTCAACCACGGGTGAAACGCGCGGATGTCCGCGGGCTTGCGTTCATCGATGCATAGGCGGCGGCAACCGTGGGCGAAAACCCGGGCGAAAAAAAGGCCCGGCGCAGCCGGGCCTTCCCGCGTCCATGCATGACGTGGTCGCGTCAGCGGACACTCCCGCGGCGGAACAGGTTGACGATCGCGAGCAGGATCACCGCGCCGATCAGCGAGACGATGAAGCTCATGACCGTGATGCCGTCGTTGATCGAACCGGCACCGAGCATCGGGCCGATCAGCCAGCCGCCGATCATGGCGCCGATGATGCCCACGATGATGTTGAGCAGGATGCCCTGCTGCGCGTCGCGCCTCATGATGATGCTCGCCAGCCAGCCAACGATGCCGCCGACGATCAACCAGACGATGATGCCCATGCGCTGTCTCCCGGTGAATTGATGGTCGCACTCCCGTTCGGAGTGGGCGCCATGCTGGCAGCGGGATCGTGACGGCGATGTCAGCGCAGCAGCGGCTGCGCAGCGGGCTTGCAGTCCGCTCGAAGCGGCGGCGCGCGGGCGCTGCGGCCTGGCGCGGGCTCAGGACGCGGCGTCGCTGCCCTGCAGCATCCGCAGCAGTGCTTCGCGCGGCAGCTTGCCGGTCTCGTTGCGAGGCAGCGCCTGCACGCGGCGTAGCGGGCGCGGCAGGAACACCGGGTCGACGCTGCGGCGCAGCGCCTCGCGCACGTCGCGTTCGTCGATGCCATCGCCCACGAACAGCGCGGCGATGCGGCGCACGCCGCCGGCTTGCGCATCGAGCTGGACCATCGCGCCGTCGCGCACGCCCGGGATCGCCAGCAGGCGGCGGGTCAGGTCGGCCAGCGACGCGCGCTTGCCCGCGATCTCGAGCAGGTCGGCCTGGCGGCCGTGCAGGACGAAGCGGCCGTCGTCCTGCAGTCCGAACAGGTCGGCCAGCAGCACCGGCTGTGCCAGGTGCGGCGCCGACACCAGGGTCCCGTCGGGCCGGGGCTGCAGGCGCACGCCCGGGTACGGCGTCCAGGCGATTTCCCGCGCGGTGCGGCGGGAGGCGAAGATGCAGGTCTCGGTCGACCCGAAGGTCTCGCGCACCTCGCAGCCGAAGCGCGCTTCGGCCTCGGCCGCGAGTTCGGCCGGCAGCGGTGCGGTCGCGGTGACGATGCCGGCCAGCGGCGGCAGCGCGACGCCCGATTCGAGCAGCGCGCGCAGGTGCACCGGCGTGCTCACCAGCAGGCGGGGCGTCGACGCCTCGGCCAGCGCGCGCGCGATGTCGTCGGGGAAGAACGGGCGCCCGCGGTGCACGGCGCCGCCGCCGAGCAGCGGCAGCATCACCGACAGCTCGACGCCGTACATGTGCTGCGGCGGCACGGTGGCCACCACGTCCGGCAGGCATGCCTCGGGCCACAGGCTGGCCAGCGCCGCCAGGTTCTGCGCGGTGCTGGTGCGGAACGATCCCAGCGTCTTCGCGTTGGCCGAGGGCTTGCCGGTGCTGCCCGAGGTGAACCCGATCGCGACCACCGCCGCATCGTCGACATGCAGCGGCGCGCCCTCCAGCGCCGGCAGCTCATGCGGCAGGGCGACGAAATGGCCCTCGGGGCGCAGCCCGGCGTCGCAGCCGCAGGCATCGCCATCGCCGATGCAGTAGCTGTCCGGATACTGCGCGCGGACCTCGTCGATCGCCGCGCGCGTGCGGCTGGGCGGCAGCAGGTTGGACTGGCCGCGCACGGCCACCGCGCAGAACGCCACCAGGAAGCGGTAGCGGTCCTCGCACAGGTTCACCGCGTGCGCGGCCTCGGGCAGGCGCGCGGCCAGCGCGCGCACGTGGGCCGCGAACTGCGCGCGCGTGGTGGCGCCGGTGCCATCGAAGGAAAAGCGCCCCGCCGGCGCGCCCGAAGGCAGCGCAGCCGATGCGGCGGGCGACTGTTGCGTGCTGTGCTGGATGACTGCCGACATGCGTCCCGACCGGCGGTCCGTTCGCGCCGCCACGCCGGCTAGCTTACGCTGGCGCGCCAGTACGACGAAGGATCCGCGCCGCGCCGATGTCCAGTTCCGAGCACAGCCTCGCCGTCGGTCCGGTGCGTTGCGCGTGGTTTCCCTACCGCCGCGGCGAACCGGCCGAGCCGCAGGCGCGGCGCTGGCTGTCGCAGGCGCTGGCCGTCCCGGAGGCCGCGCTGGGCCTGGAGCGCGATGCGCACGGGCGACCGCACCTGGACCCCGGGCATGGCGGCTGCGACGCCAACTGGAGCCACAGCGGCGAGCGCCTGCTGGTGGCGCTGGCGCGCGGCGCGCGCATCGGGGCCGACATCGAATGGCTGCGGCCGCGGCCCAATGCGATGACCCTGGCCCGGCGCTTCTTCACTCCGGGCGAGGCCCAGGCGCTGGCGGAGCTGCCGCACGACCTGGCCGAGCGCTGGTTCGTGCGGCTGTGGTGCGCCAAGGAGGCGGTGCTCAAGGCGCACGGCCGCGGGATCGCCTTCGGCCTGGAGCGGCTGGAGTTCACGCCCGACGGCGAAGGCTGGCGGCTGAGCGCCTGCGATCCGGCGCTGGGCGCACCCGCGGACTGGCGGCTGCACGCCTTCAGTCCCGGCCCCGGTTACCTCGCCACGCTGGCCTGGCGGCGCTGGCCCGCGGACGCGGCTGCCTGTCCGCGCTAGCGCTTGCGCACCCGCCGTGCAGGCGCCGCGGCTGCCTACAATGACGCCATGACCGACACCGATCCCGCCCTGCGCGCCGACCTCGACGCCGGCCTCGAAACGCTCGGCCTGGCCCCGGAACTGGCCCGGCCGCTGCTCGACTACCTGGCCCTGCTGCAGCGCTGGAACGCCACCTACAACCTCACCGCCATCCGCGATCCGAAGCAGATGGTGGTCCTGCACCTGCTCGACTCGCTGGCGATGCATCCCTACCTGGACGGCATCGCCACCCTGGCCGACCTGGGCACCGGCCCCGGCCTGCCCGGCATTCCGCTGGCGCTGGCGCGCCCGCAGCTGCAGGTGACCCTGGTCGAGTCGGCCGGCAAGAAGGCGCGGTTCCTGCGCGAAGCCGTCCGCAGCCTCGGCCTGCGCAACGCGCGCGTCGCCGAGCGCCGCGCCGAGGCGCTGGACGAGCCCGGCGCCTACGACGCGATCACCGCGCGCGCGCTGGCCACCCTGCCGGAGATCCTCGCCGTCGGCGGCCACCTGCCAGGTCCCGCCGGCCGCCTGCTGGCGATGAAGGGCGTTCGCCCGGACGAGGAGATCGCGGCCCTGCCGGCCGGCTGGCGGCTGCAGGCGGTGCATCCCCTGCAGGTGCCCGGTCTGGCTGCCGAGCGCCATCTGGTGGTGGTCGAACGCGCCGGCTGAGGGCGATGGACGGGCCGGATCGCGCCTCGACCGGCCCGATCGGCCATGATCCAAGCCGATCGGGCGAAGGCGCGGCATAATCCCCTGTCCGGGCCGCGCCCTGCGGCCAACCTCCGCCGCTACAAAAGGCTCCCGGACCCATGGCCCGCATCATCGCCATCGCCAACCAGAAGGGCGGCGTCGGCAAGACCACCACCGCCGTCAACCTGGCCGCCGCGCTCGCCGCCATTCCGAAGCGGGTGCTGCTGATCGATCTCGACGCCCAGGGCAACGCCACCATGGGCAGCGGCATCGACAAGCGCGACCTGCCCGCGTCCACCTGCGACGTGCTGCTCGAGGAAGTGCACGCCGAGGACGCGCTGATGGAGACGGCCGAGGGCTACGACCTGCTGCCGGGCAACACCGACCTGACCGCGGCCGAGATCGAGCTGATGGACGAGGCCGGCCGCGAACAGCGCCTCAAGCGCGCGCTCGAGCCGCTGCGCCCGCGCTACGACTACATCGTCATCGACTGCCCGCCGGCGCTGTCGCTGCTCACCCTCAACGCGCTCACCGCCGCCGACAGCGTGCTGGTGCCGATGCAGTGCGAGTACTACGCGCTCGAGGGCCTGACCGCGCTGCTGCAGACCATCGACGCGCTCAAGGCGCAGCTCAACCCGGGCCTGGAAATCGAAGGCGTGCTGCGCACCATGTTCGACGTGCGCAACAACCTGGCCAACGCGGTCTCGGCCGAACTGGTCGAGCATTTCGGCGACAAGGTGTTCCGCACCATCGTGCCGCGCAACGTGCGCCTGGCCGAGGCGCCCAGCCACGGCCAGAGCATCATCGGCTACGACCGCGCCTCGCGCGGCGGCATCGCCTACCTCGGCCTGGCCGGGGAGGTGGAGCGTCGCCGCCGCGAGCGCGAGCAGGCCGCACGCGAACCCCAGCAGAAGGAAGCCAACGTGACGGAGACCCCGGCATGACCACCGCCAAGTCCGCGCCCGCGAAGAAGCGCGGCCTCGGCCGTGGCCTGGAGGCCCTGCTCGGGCCGAAGGCCGCCGCGGAAGCCCCCCGCCTCGAGGCCGCGCCGGAGGACGCGCTGCGCAGCCTGCCGGTCGACGCGCTGCGCTCGGGCAAGTACCAGCCGCGCCGGCAGTGGGACGCGGCCAAGCTCACCGAACTGGCCGAGTCGATCAAGGCCCAGGGCGTGATCCAGCCGATCGTGGTGCGGGCCCTGCCCGACCGCACCTACGAGATCATCGCCGGCGAGCGCCGCTGGCGCGCCTCGAAGGAAGCCGGCCTGGCCGAGGTACCGGTGGTGGTGCGCGAGGTCGACGACCGCACCGTCGTGGCGATGGCGCTGATCGAGAACATCCAGCGCGAGGACCTCAACCCGCTCGAGGAGGCGCAGGCCCTGCAGCGCCTGATCGACGAGTTCGACCTCACCCACGCCGCCGCCGCCGAGGCGGTGGGCCGTTCGCGCGCCGCGGTGTCCAACCTGCTGCGCCTGCTGGAACTGCCGGCGCAGATCCGCGCCCTGGTCGAGGGGCGGCGACTGGAGATGGGCCATGCGCGCGCGCTGCTGACCCTGGCCCCGGAGCTGGCGGTCAAGCTGGCCAACGATGCCGCCGAACACGGCTGGTCGGTGCGCGAGGTGGAACACCGCGCGGCGCAGTTCGCCGCCGGCAAGGTGCCCGGCTCGCCGAAGAAGAAGACCTCGGCCAGGGCGCCGGTGCCGCCGGACATCGCCACGCTGGAGAACGAGCTGTCCGAATCGCTGGGCGCCAAGGTCAGCATCCACAACGGCCGCGCCAACAAGGGCAAGCTGGTGATCCACTACGCCAACCTCGACGCGCTGGACGGCGTGCTGGAGCGGCTGCGCAACCGCCAGGGCCGCTGACCTCGCAGCCTGCGGCGCCCACGCGGCCGCCACCGCATCGCGCGATACTGTGCCGCATGAGCACTTGGCGCCTGGATTCGGTGTTTGCGCCCGCCTCCATCGCGGTGGTGGGCGGCAGCCCGCGCGCGCGTTCGGCCGGGCGCGCGGTGATGCGCAACCTGCGCGCCTCGGGCTATGCCGGCCGCATCGGCTGGGTCACGCCCCGGCATCGCGAGATCGACGGCATCGCCACGGTGCGCCGCCTGCGCGAGCTGGGCTGGGTGCCGGAGCTGGCGGTGATCACCGCGCCGGCGGCCGTGGTCCCGGCCCTGGTCGAGGAGGCCGCCGCGCTCGGCGTCGCCGCGGCCGTCCTGCTCACCGCCGAGTTCGGACCCGGGCGCGACGACTTCCACGCGCGCATCGAACGCGCCGCGCGCCCGCGCGGCATGCGCATTCTCGGGCCGCACTGCCTGGGCATCGTCTCCCCGCACGCCGGGCTCAACGCCAGCATCGCCGCCGGCATGCCGCAGCCGGGCGAACTGGCGCTGGTGTCGGAGTCGAGCGCGATCGCCGCGGCCCTGATCGAGTGGGGCATGTCGCGCTCGGGGGGGTTCTCCAAGGTGGTGTCGCTGGGCGACGCGCTGGACGTCGATTTCGCGGACCTGCTC
>JAEXTE010000147.1 GCA_023453655.1 Pseudomonadota bacterium | reverse complement strand
GCGCGCTGCTGGTCGGCGTGATCGGGCATCCGGGCCTGCTGCTGCTCGCCGCCGCGTTGCTCGGCGTGGCGCTCGCGCTCAAGCCCGGGCTGATGCGCTGGCGCGAACGCTCCGGCGCCGGGCGGCCCGGGGCGCCTCCCGCGGAGACCACCCGGCGCCCGCTGGCCGGCAATCCCTTCAGCGGCATGGCGCGCGTGTTGCGCTCGCCCTACCTGCTGGCGATTTCGGGCTTCGTCGTGCTGCTGGCGGCCACCACCACCTTCCTGTACTTCGAGCAGGCGCGGCTGGTGGCCACGCTGTTCCCCGACCGAGACACCCAGGTGCGCGTGTTCAGCCTGATCGACATCGCGGTGCAGGCCGGCGCGCTGCTGGCCCAGGCCTTCGTCACCGGCCGAGTGGCGCAGCGCGTGGGCGTTCGCGTGCTGCTGGCGGGGGTGCCGCTGCTGGTGTGCGTGGGTTTCGTTGCGCTGGCGCTGGCGCTGGCGCCTGGTTTCGCGATGCTGGCGGCGCTGATGATCGTGCGCCGCATCGGCGAGCACGCTTTCGTGCGGCCTGGACGCGAGATGCTGTTCGCGCCGCTGGAGGCGCAGGACAAGTACAAGGCCAAGGCCTTCATCGACACCGTGGTGTATCGCGCCGGCGATGCGGTGAGCGCCTGGATGCGCAGCGCGCTCGACCTGCTCGGGCAGGGGCTGGCCTGGCCGGCCCTGGTCGGCGCGGGCTGCGCGCTGGCCTGGGGTTCGCTGGGCTGGTATCTCGGCGGACGTGCCGACTCGCACGGTCGGCAGGAGGACGGGCGGGGCATGGAGCGCATGGCCCTGCCACGCGGCCCCGTCGCAGCCCGTTGAACGCCGCGATCAGTAGCGCACCTGGCAGTGGTCGCACCAGAAGGTGCGCCGCTGCCGGGTGCCCAGGTGGGCGAGTTCGAGGCGGCTGCCGCATTCCGGGCATTCGCGCTTGCGGTGCACCAGCCAGTGCTTGCGCAGCACGTACTGCTTCTTCCATTCGAGGAAATCGAAGCTGTACTCGCGCGCCTGCGCGATCAGCTGGCCGAGCTTGCGCGGCGGCAGGTCGCCGACCCTGGTCTCGGGATGGACGCGGATGCGGAACAGCACCTCGTTCTTGATGATGTTGCCCACGCCCGCGAACACCTCCTGGTCGAGCAGCGCATCGCAGGCCAGGGTGTCGGGCTGGCGCTTGAGCTTGCGCCGGGCGAGGGCGGCATCCCAGTCGGGCGACATCACGTCCGCGCGCCAGTCGTAGGTCTCGTCCAGCGGGCCCTCGACGTACTTGATCGAGGACGAATAGAAGTAGAGAGTGCCGTTGTCGAAGTGCAGCGCGAGCCGCGGCGGCTTGTCCGGCTTGGGCTCGTCGATGCGGTAGGTGCCGAACATCAGCATGTGCACGCGCAGGCTGAAGCTGCTGAACTCGAGCAGGAAATGCTTGCCCCAGCTGCGCACGGAGACCACGCGCCGGCCCTGCATGCGCTGGATGTCGAGTTTGCTGTTGCCCTCGACGCGGCGCACGGTCCTGCGGCGGAAGCGGGCGGCTTCGTCGCGCAGGATGACGAGGGATGGACCTTCAGGCACGCGGCCTCCGTTGCGTGGGCATGCCGTCGCGAACGAGGGACTGCAGGCGCAGCGCATCGGTGACGGCATGGCCGTGCGCGGTGTTGTCGAAGATCACCCAGGCGTTGCGGCCGGGCGCCGCCGCGATCGCGCCGGCCAGGGAGGCCAGGGCCGCATCCTCGTAGCGGCTGTAGTAGATGCGTGGGGAACCATGCCAGCGCCAGTAGCGCAGGCCGGTGTCGCCGCCCGGCCGGGCCGCCTCGGCCACGCGCGCCGGATCGGCCGCCACGCGTGCGATCGCGTGCCGCTGCAGCAGCGCGTCCGCGCGCGCGTCGAACCAGCTCGCGTGGCGCGGCTCGCAGGCCACGGCGATGTCGGTACGCCTGCGCAGCATCCGGAAGAAGGCCGAGGCGCTGCGCGCATCGAAGGCCAGCGTCGGCGGCAGCTGCAGCAGGAGCGCGCCGAGCTTGCGGCCCAGGCCCCCGGCCTCGGCCAGGAACTGGTCCAGCGCCGGCCCCGCGCCACGCAGGCCGAGCTCATGCGAGATCGTGCGCGGCAGCTTGGCCGAGAACCGGAACCCGGCGGGCACGCTGGCGGCCCAGCGCCGCCAGGTCTCGCGCCGGTGCGGGCGGTAGAACGAGGAATTGATCTCGGCCACGTCGAAGCGCGTGGCATAGCGCGCCAGCATGCTGGCGCCGTCGTCGAACAGGTCGCGCTGCGGCGTGCCGATCGACCAGCCGGCGCAGCCGACGCGGATGCGGCGCGCGGCCATCGTCAGCCGCCCTGCGCCGCGCCCGGCGCATGACCGGGACGGAAGTGGTGCGCAACGCCTGCCTGGTTCACGTGCCGCGTCCGGTGGGAACGAGGCCGGAGGCTGACGCAGGCGCGATCAATACCCCGTGATGCGGATGGCCCGCATCATGCGCAGGCCTAGCGGCGGCGTGGAGCCGCCCGGGTCGCGGCGGGCGGCGGCGCCTTCAGCCGCCGGGTGGACGCCGGCCGCGGTGCCGAGTCGTCGCCGTGCAGGGTCATCAGCGACTCCATCAGCTGCTCGTCCGGGCTGGAACACACGCCCAGCAGCAGCGCCTCCTCGCAGCCTTCGGCGGCGATGTAGGCATGGCCCATGTTGGAGTCGATGTAGACCGATTCGCCCGCGCCGAGCACGATCGGGTCGTAGAACTCGGTGTGCAGCTCCATGCGCCCTTCGAGCACGTGGATGTATTCCTCGCCGGAGTGGCGGACCAGGTCGCCGAACTCCTCGATCGAGCGCGCCCGCACCCGCGTCAGTACCGGAATCATGCGCTTGCGGCGCAGCTCGGGGCACAGGTAGTAGTAGTCGTAGTTGGGCGTGGTGACGCGGATCGCGTCCTCGATGCGCCCGATGCTGCGGCGCGCGGTGACCGGCGGCTCCGGTGTCTCGTCCCGCTCGGCGAACAGCTCGGACATGCGCAGGTTGAGCCGCTGGCTCAGCTGCAGCAGCTTGTCGTAGGTGAGGGTGAGCCGGTCGTGCTCGACCTTGGACAGGGTGGACAGCGGAATGCCCGAATGCTCGCTCATCTGCTTGAGCGTCCAGCCCTTGCGCGCGCGCAGCGAGCGCAGGAGCCCGCCGATCGTGGGGTGCTGCTGGGTCATCCTTGCGATGTCTCCGTCTGCTGCGGTGTTGTCCTGGTCGGGATCATCATCGCCTCCGCGGCCGGTCGCGGGAAGGGGAGCGGGCCGCACGGACAGGGTCGCGGCGCTGGGTCGTTGGTCATGTTGACAATTTTCCGATTGGGATCATTATCGCCAAATCAGGATAGCGCCCATGGGGCGGCGCGACCTGAACAGCCCGCGGAGACTGCCGATGCGATCGCTACCCAAGTTCCTGTGCGGCTGCCTGCTCGCCGCGTCCCTGTCGCCGCTCTTCGCGCAGGACGGTTCGCCCGTCGCGATCGCACCCGCGGCGGTCCCGGCACTCCCCGCGCAGCCGGTCGAGGGGATGGCGGACGCCCCGCCTGCGCCCGCGGGCGCGCCCGTGCTCCAGCGGGCCGACGTCGAAGCCTGGCTGGACGGCTTCTTCCCGCACGCGCTCGCCACCGGCGACATCGCCGGCGCGGTCGTCGTGGTGGTGAAGGATGGCGAGGTCCTGGTGCAGAAGGGCTACGGCTACGCCGATCTCGAACAGCGCATCCCGGTCAACCCGGAGACGACGCTGTTCCGCCCGGGATCGATCTCCAAGCTGTTCACCTGGACCGCGGTGATGCAGCTGGTGGAGCAGGGCAAGCTCGACCTCGACGCCGACGTCAACCAGTACCTGGACTTCAGCATCCCCGCGCGCGACGGCAAGCCGGCCACGCTGCGCCAGATCATGACCCACACCGCCGGTTTCGAGGAGCAGATCCGCGGCCTGATCACCGCGAAGGCCGACGAGATCACCCCGCTCGGCGAGGCGCTCAAGCACTGGGTGCCCGAGCGCATCCACGAACCGGGCACGACGCCGGCCTATTCGAACTACGCCACCGCGCTGGCCGGCTACATCGTCGAGCGCGTGTCGGGCCAGAGCTTCGACGACTACGTGGACGCGAACATCTTCGCGCCCCTGGGCATGAGCCGCGCCAGCTTCCGCCAGCCGCTGCCGGCCGAGCTGCTGGCCGGCATGTCCAAGGGCTACGCGCGCGCCTCGGAAGGCGAGGCCAAGGACTACGAATTCATCAGCCTGGCGCCGGCCGGCAGCCTCGCCGCGACCGGCGCGGACATGGCGCGCTTCATGATCGCCCACCTGCAGGGCGGCGCCTTCGGCGACGCGCGCATCCTCGGCGAGGAGACCGCCAGGCAGATGCAGCGCACCGCGCAGGATTCGGTCGGTCCGCTGCTGCGGATGATGCTGGGCTTCTACGAGACCTCGCAGAACGGCCACTACGCGATCTCGCACGGCGGCGACACGCAGTGGTTCCACAGCGACCTGCACCTGTTCCCCGACGATGGCGTGGGCATCTACGTCTCGATGAACAGCGCCGGCCGCGACGGCGCCACCGGCCAGATCCGCACGGCGTTCGCGCAGCGCTTCGCCGAACGCTACCTGCCGGGCCCGGGTCCCGGGGCCAAGGGCGGCGTGAGCGCCGAGGACGCCAGGCTGCACGCGCAGCAGATCGCCGGCACCTACCAGAGCAGCCGTCGCGCGCAGAGCAATCCGCTGTCGCTGACCAACCTGCTGGGCCCGGTCAAGGTGATCGTGAACGAGGACGGCACGATCAGCGTGCCGGCCGCCATGGGCGCCAACGGCGCGCCGAAGAAATGGCGCGAAGTGGAGCCCTACGTGTGGCAGGACACCAGCGGCAACGACCGGCTCGCCGCCGACGTGGTCGACGGCCGGGTGGTGCGCTTCGGCTTCGATCCCTATGCCTCGATCATGGTGTTCGAGCGCGTCTCCGGCCTGCGCGCCGCGGCCATGCCGCTGCTGGCGGCCAGCCTGGCGATCCTGCTGCTCACCGTGCTCGCCTGGCCGGTGTCGGCCCTGGTCCGGCGCTACTACGGCGTGCCCTACCGCCTGGCGGGCGCCGATGCGCGCGCGCACCGGCTGGTCCGGATCGCCTCGCTGCTGGTGGTGCTGGCACTGGGCTTCGCGCTGGGCCTGGTGGTCATGATGATGGCGAAGCTCGAGCTCACCAGCCCCGCATCCGACGGCCTGGTCATCGCCATGCGCCTGTTCGCCACGGTGGCGCTGCCGCTGGGCGCGCTGGTCGCGCTGTGGAACGCCTGGCAGGTGCTGCGCAGTGCGCGCCGCCGCCTCCTGGCCAAGCTCTGGGCGCTGCTGCTGGCGCTGGCCTGCCTGTTCGCGCTCTGGGTCGGCGTCGCCTACCACCTGATCGGTTTCGGCGCGCAGTACTGAGGCACCGGGCCGGCAGCCGTCGCGCTGCCGGCCCGGTCCGTCGAAGACGATCCACTACGCGGAGCGGGCCGCCGTGCCGATCCAACTCGAACTCCACAACGAGCCGCTGCGGCTCGCGGCCCCGTTCCGCATCTCCGGCCACGTCTTCGAGGCGATGCCGGCCACGGTGGTGACCCTGCGCGACGGCAACTTCGTCGGCCGCGGCGAGGGTGCCGGCGTGTACTACAACAACGACTACCCGGAGACGATGATCGCAACGCTCGAGGCGCTGCGCGAACGCATCGAAGCCGGGCTCGATCGCGAAACCCTGCGCGGCCTGCTGCCGCCGGGCGGCGCGCGCAACGCGCTCGACGCCGCCCTGTGGGAACTCGAATCGCAGCGCGCCGGCGTGCCGGTCTGGCAGCTCGCCGGCCTGGAAGGCGTACGCCCGCTGCTGACCACGATGACGGTTGGCG
>JAEXTE010000126.1 GCA_023453655.1 Pseudomonadota bacterium | reverse complement strand
GCTGGAGGCCGCGCTGAGCATGATCGTGTCGGGGGCGCCGGTCGCGGCCGAGCGGCTTGCCGGCACCGCGCTGTTCGACAGCGTGGTGGACGGCGATCCGGTCGAGGCCGCGATCGCCCTGCTGCGCGAGCGGATCGCCGCGGGCGCGGACCATCCGCGCGTGCGCGACCGCCAGGTCGAACACGACGACGCGCAGGCCTTCATCGCCTGGGCGCGCATGGGCGTGGCCGCGGCGTCGGCCAACTATCCGGCGCCGCTGCGCTGCGTGGATGCGGTCGCCGCCTCGCTGCGTCCGTTCGACGAGGGGATGGCGGTCGAGCGCGAGGGCTTCACCGTGCTGGTGAACTCGCCCGAATCGCGCGCGCTGCGCCATGCCTTCTTCGGCGAGCGCGCCGCCAGCCGGATCGACGACATCGGCCCCGACGTCAAGCCGCGCCCGGTCACGCGCGTGGGCATCGTCGGCGCCGGCACCATGGGCGGCGGCATCGCCATGAACTTTCTCAATGCCGGCATCCCGGTGGCGATCGTGGAGACCTCGCAGGAAGCGCTCGACCGCGGCCTGGCCACCATCCGCCGCAACTACGAGGGCAGCGCGAAGAAGGGCCGGATCACGGCCGGGCAGGTCGAGCAGCGCATGGGCCTGCTCGCGCCTTCGCTCGACTACGCCGCACTGGCCGATGCCGACCTGGTGATCGAGGCGGTCTACGAGGACTACGCGGTCAAGCAGGCGGTGTTCGAAAAGATCGACGCGGTCGCGAAGGACGGCGCCATCCTCGCCACCAATACCTCCACGCTCGACGTCGACCGCGTGGCCGCCTTCACCCGCCGCCCGCAGGACGTGCTGGGCCTGCACTTCTTCAGCCCGGCCAACGTCATGCGCCTGCTCGAGGTGGTGCGGGGTGCGAAGACCGCCAGGGACGTGATGGCCACGGCGATGGCGATGGCCAAGGCGATCCGCAAGACCGCCGTGGTCTCGGGCGTGTGCGACGGCTTCATTGGCAACCGCATGATCGAGCAGTACTCGCGCCAGGCGACTTTCCTGCTCGAGGAGGGCGCGCTGCCGCAACAGGTCGACCGCGCGATGGAAAAATTCGGCTTCGCCATGGGGCCGTTCCGGATGGGCGACCTGGCCGGCAACGACATCGGCTGGGCGATCCGCAAGCGCCGCTACGTGGAGCGGCCGGACATGGTCTATGCGAAGAACGCCGACCTGCTGTGCGAGATGGGTCGCTACGGCCAGAAGACCGGCAAGGGCTGGTACGACTACCGGCCCGGCGACCGCACGCCGCATCCCTCGGCCGAGGTCGAGGCGATGATCATCGAGCAATCCAGGGCGCTGGGCATCACGCGCCGGAAAATCTCCGACCAGGAGATCGTCGAGCGCCTGGTCTACGCCCTGGTCAACGAGGGCGCGCACATCCTCGCCGAGGGCATCGCCGCGCGCGCCTCGGACATCGACATCGTCTACCTCGCCGGCTACGGCTTCCCCGCCTGGCGCGGCGGTCCGATGTTCCATGCCGACCAGGTCGGGCTCTACAACGTGCTGGCGGCGATGCGCCGCTACGCCCGCGGCCACCGCGGCGAGGCCTGGGAGCCGGCGCCGCTGCTGGTCGAACTGGCCGAGTCGGGCCGTTCCTTCAACGATCCGGTCGCGCGCCCGCGCGCCGCCGCCGCATGAGTCACGCCATGAACGAAGCCGTCATCGTCTCCACCGCGCGCACCGGCCTGGCCAAGAGCTGGAAGGGCGCGCTCAACCTGAGCCACGGCGCCACCGTCGGCGGACACGTGGTGCGCCACGCGGTCGAGCGCGCCGGCGTGGACCCGGCCGAGATCGAGGACGTGGTCATGGGCTGCGCCTGGCCCGAGGGTGCGACCGGCAGCAACATCGCGCGCCAGATCGCGCTGCGCGCCGGCCTGCCGTCCAGCGCGCCGGGCACCACCGTCAACCGCTTCTGCGCCTCGGGCCTGCAGGCCATCGCCCAGACCGCGCAGCGCATCGTCGCCGGCGAGGACGGCGTGTACGTGGCCGGCGGCGTGGAGTGCATCTCCACCGTGCAGAACACCATCAACCAGCACATGCTGGAAGACGCCTGGATGCAGCGCCACCATCCGGCCATCTACATGCCGATGCTGCAGACGGCGGAGAACGTCGCCAGGCGCTACGGCATCGACCGCGAGCGCCAGGACCGCTACGGCGTGGAAAGCCAGCAGCGCGCCGCGGCGGCGCAGGCGGCCGGGCGCTTCGACGAGGAGATCGTGCCGATCACGGTCCGCCAGGCGGTGGTGGACCCGGCGACGAAGGCGATGGCCACGCGCGAGGTCACGCTGTCGGCCGACGAGGGCGTGCGCGCCGACACCACCTATGAAGGCGTGTCGAAGATCCGCACGGCGCTGCCCGGCGGCGTGGTCTCGGCCGGCAACGCCAGCCAGTTCTCCGACGGCGCCTCGGCCAGCGTGCTGATGTCGGCTGCCGAGGCCGCGCGCCGCGGGATCCGCCCGCTCGGCATCTTCCGCGGCTATGCGGTCGCCGGTTGCGAGGCCGACGAGATGGGCATCGGCCCGGTGTTCGCGGTGCCGAAGCTGCTGCAGCGCGCCGGCCTCACGGTCGACGACATCGGCCTGTGGGAGCTCAACGAGGCCTTCGCCGTGCAGGTGCTCTACTGCATGGACCGGCTCGGCATCCCGCACGAGCGGCTCAACGTCAATGGCGGCGCGATCGCGGTCGGCCATCCGTACGGCGTCAGCGGCGCGCGCCTGGTCGGGCATGCGCTGATCGAGGGCCGGCGCCGCGGCGTGAAGTACGTCGTCGTCACCATGTGCGTCGGCGGCGGCCAGGGCGCGGCCGGCCTGTTCGAGGTGGCCTGAGCCGATGACCGGCCTGCTGCTCTCGCGCGAGGACCTCGACTTCCAGCTCTACGACTGGCTGGAGGCGGAGTCGCTGCTGTCGGCGCCGCGCTTCGCCGCGCACTCGCGCGAGACCTTCGACGCGGTGATCGACAGCTGCGCGCGGCTGGGCGAGGACGTACTGCTGCCATGCCACGCGCTGTCCGACCGCGAGGAGCCGGCGTTCGACGGCGAAGCGGTGCGGCTGCCGGACGCGGTCGCCGCCGCGGTGCGCGCACTGGCGGAGAGCGGCGTGGTCGCGGCCGCGCAGGACGAGGCCGTGGGCGGCCTGCAGCTGCCGGTACTGGTGGAGAAAGCCGCGTTGGCCTGGCTGTCGGCGGCCAACATCGGGGCCTGCGCCTATCCGATGCTGACGATGGGCAACGCCTCGCTGCTGCTGGCGCACGGCTCGGCGGCGCAGGTCGAGGCCTTCGCCCTGCCGCAGCTGCGCGGCGAATGGACCGGCACCATGTGCCTGTCCGAACCGCAGGCCGGCTCGTCGCTGTCGGACATCACCACCCGCGGCGACTACGAGCGCGACTCCGCGCTGGGCCCGCAGTACCGCCTGTCCGGCCGCAAGATGTGGATCTCCGGCGGCGAGCACAGCATCCTGGGCAACATCGTCCACCTGGTCCTGGCCAATGTGCCGGACGCGGACGGACGCCTGCAGGCCGGCACGCGCGGGATCTCGCTGTTCATCGTGCCGCGCACGCTGACGGTGGGCGAGGGCGGCGAGCGCAACGACGTCAGCCTGGCCGGGATCAACCACAAGCTCGGCTACCGCGCCACGGTCAACTGCGCGCTCAACTTCGGCGAGGGAAAGTCCAAGCCGCAGGGTCGCGCCGGCGCGGTGGGCTACCTGGTCGGACAGCCGGGCGAGGGCCTGGCCTGCATGTTCCACCTGATGAACGAGGCGCGCATCGGCGTGGGCCTGGGCGCGGCGGCACTGGGCTATACGGCCTACCTGCACGCGCTCGACTACGCGCGCAACCGGCCGCAGGGGCGGCCGCCGGGACCGGCGGGCAAGGATGCGTCGCAGCCGCAGGTGCCGCTGGTCGCGCATGCCGACGTGCGCCGCATGCTGCTGGCGCAGAAGTGCTACGCCGAAGGCGGGCTGGGCCTGGTGCTGGCCTGTGCGCGCCTGGTCGACGAACAGCGCATCGCGCACGAGGCGGGCGACGGTGAGGCCGCCGCATCGAAGCGGCTGCTGCTCGACATCCTGACTCCGGTCGCCAAGAGCTGGCCCTCGCAGTGGTGCCTGGCCGGCAACGACCTCGCCATCCAGGTGCACGGCGGCTATGGCTATACCCGCGACTATCGCGTCGAACAGCTGTGGCGCGACAACCGCCTCAACGCCATCCACGAAGGCACGCATGGCATCCAGGGCATGGACCTGCTCGGCCGCAAGGTCGCGATGCAGGGCGGCGCGGCGTTCGAGGCCTACTGCCAGCTGATCGAAGGCACGCTCGCGCGCGCGCTGGGCAGCACCTGCGCCGGCTTCGCCGATGCGCTGTCCCTGCGGCTGTCACGGCTGCGCGAAGTGACCGCGGCGCTGCTCCAGGTCGAGGACCCGGTCGCGCGCCTGGCCAACGCCAGCGCCTACCTCGAGGCCTTCGGCCACGTCACCGTGGCCTGGGTGTGGCTGGGCCAGGTGCTGGCGCTGGGCGCGCGCGACGACGCGTTCGCGCGCGGCAAACGCCAGGCCGCGCGCTGGTTCCTGCGCTGGGAGCTGCCGCGCGTCGATGCGTGGCTCGACCGGCTGGCCGACAACGACGACAGCGCGCTGGCGATGCGCGACGAATGGTTCTGAGGGAGGGCACATGACCGGCCAGCGCAACCTGTTCGACCTCGACGGACGCACCGCCCTCGTCACCGGCGGTTCGCGCGGCCTCGGCCTGCAGATCGCCGAGGCCCTGGGCGACTACGGCGCCGCGGTGATGGTTGCGGCGCGCAAGCAGCACGAGCTCGACGAGGCGCTGTCGCACCTGCGCGGCCGCGGCATCCGCGCCGAGGCCTGCGCGGTCGATCTGTCCGTGGACGGCGCGGCCGAGCGCCTGGGCGAGGCGACCCTGGCCGCGTTCGGCGGCATCGACGTGCTGGTCAACAACGCCGGCGCCAGCTGGGGCGCGCCGGCCGAGGACTATCCGCTGGAAGCCTGGGACAAGGTCTTCGGGCTCAACGTGCGCGCGCTGTTCGCGCTGTCCCAGCAGGTGGCGCGGCGCGCGATGCTGCCGCGCGGCAGCGGCCGCATCGTCAACATCGCCTCGGTGGCCGGGCTGCGCGGGAACGCCGGCGCGCTGCTCAAGACCGCCGCCTACAACGCCTCCAAGGGCGCGGTGGTCAACCTGACGCGCGCGCTGGCCGCGGAGTGGGGCGGGCGCGGCATCACCGTCAACGCGATCGCGCCGGGATTCTTCCCCTCGAAGATGAGCCAGGGCGTGATCGGCGCGCTGGGCGAGGAGGCGCTGATGGGCAATGCGCCGCTGCGCAGGCTCGGCGGCGACGCCGACCTCAAGGGCGCGGCGCTGCTATTCGCCTCCGATGCCGGCGCGCACATCACC
>JAEXTE010000117.1 GCA_023453655.1 Pseudomonadota bacterium | reverse complement strand
CTGTACCGCCCACCACGCGATGCGTGGATCCCCATCCTCCCTGCTTCCCGCACCAGCGGGTCCTGCTGCCTCGGGTTGCGAGCACGCGCCTCGTGACGGGCAGGCGCCGGTCATCGCGATGGCGAGGCTGCGGAGCGGCGCGCGCCCCGGGTGCGTTGCGGCCGCCGGTCTCCGATCGTCACGCGAGACTGCGTGTGCGGTCGCCGCCTGTCGCCAGCATGTCGAGCCTCCTCCGGAGCCGACGCATCGTATCAATGATGGCGCGCGCGTCGGCCTCGTATCGCCGAAGCGACGCGGTCCCTCGCCGGGTTGGCGGTGGCACAGACGATCCAGGCTCACCTGCGTCCGGCGCGAGCGCCAGCGCCCGGTCGCCGTCGGCCGTCCACCATAAAAAAGCCCCTGCCGGCTGAGGACACGGCAGGGGCTGGAGCGGTTCGTGGAGATCAGAACCGGTAATTGAGGCCGAGCAGGTAGGTCCGGCCGTATTCCTGGAACTCGTCGACGCGGTCCTCGAGGCCGCCCGGATGGCGGCGGAAAGGCTCGTTTTCGAGGTTGTTCACCTGCGCCAGGATCGACAGGCCTTCCAGCGCGCCACCGGGGAAGGTGTAGCTCAGCGAAACGTCGGTCACCGTCTCGGCGCTGATGAACCTGCGCTCGCGGTCGCCGCCGAAGCCCTGGAACTCGCCGACGAAGTCGGAACGGTGGCGCTGGCTGACGCGCGCGGCCCAGCCCCAGCGCTCGAAGTACACGGTCGCGTTGGTGACGTACTTCGACAGACCGGGCAGGGGCTCGCTGCTGTCGGGTCCGAAGGGCTGGATGTTGCTGTCGGTGTCGGAGTAGTTGGCCTGGATGCCGAAGCCTTCGAGCGGCGCCCAGAGGACGTCGAACGGCAGCGACACGGCGACCTCGTAGCCCTTGATCCAGCCGCCCTGGCCGTTGGCGGGGCGGTTGAAGCGGCCGATCGGGTCGATGCCCGCGTACTCCTCCGGCGGGATGGCGGTATCGCGGACGTCGAACGTGCCTTCCTCGGTGTAGATGTAGGTGTCCAGGTCCTTGTAGAAGTAGGCGACGCTGACATAGCCCTTGTTGTCGGCGAAGTACTTCTCGTAGGACAGGTCGTAGGCGGTTGCGCGCCAGGGCTCCAGCTCGACGTTGCCGCCGCTGCGCACGAAGTGCGGCCGGCGCCACGCCGGAGGCAGGTTGCTGTCCTGCCCGGTGTTGTAGGTGATGTCGTTGCTGATCCGGATCTCGTCCATGCGCGGGCGCGCCACCTGCTTGCCGGCGCCGACGCGCACGAACTGCGACGAGGGGAGCTCGAACGACAGGTTGAGGCTCGGCAGGAAGTCGGTATAGGAATGGCTGCCGGACACCGGGGCGCCGACGCTGGTGGCGCCGCGGAACTGGTAGCCGTCGGAACGCTGCTCCGCGCTCACCGCCTGCACGCCGATGTTGCCGCGCACGGGGATCGAACCGAGGTCGGTGTCGATGTTGGCCTGCACGTAGGCCGTCACGACATCCTCGTCCACGGTCCAGTTCTTGCGGGTAATGTCTTCGTGGTACTTCGGCAACGTGATGTACACGTTGTCGAGCATGGCCTGCGGATCGATGCCCGGATACACAAGGCCCGCGAACGAGTAGTGCCCACCGTCCACGTACTGCGGCGGGATCGCCACGCCGACGTTGTTGTCGCTCGAGCAGTCCGCCTGGGCGCAGAGCGTGTTCTCGCCGGACGTGCGCGACTTGGTGCGATCGGTGAGGTTGATGCCGAAGTCGATGCTGCGCAGCAGTCCGCTTTCGAAGGCGCGGTTGAAGTCCAGGCGCACCGAGGTCAGGTCGTCGGTGGTTTGCATGGTCTTGTAGTAACCGGCCTGGGCGCGGTCGCCGCCCCAGCCGCCCGGATCCATGCTGGTGAAGTTGGCCAGGTTGGTCAGGTCGGTGCCGAAGGCGAGGTCCCAGTAGCCCGCCGGGTTCAGCCTGGCGTTGAGCGTGGTCTCAAGGCCGGGGTTGAACCGGCCATAGACCTCCAGCAGGCTCTCTTCGCGCTTGGCATTCGAGTTGCTGACGTCGGCGCTCATCGACCAGTAGTCGCTCAGCTGCAGCTCGTGGTTCCAGCCGATGGCGAAGAGTCGGTCGTCGGCGGTGTTGAGGTCGTTGCGCAGGTTGATGAAGTTGAGCGTGTAGTCCACTTCGACCGGCAGCCCGGCCGCATTGTCCACGCGGTTGTCCACCACGCCGCCCGCCCAGCCGCCGGTGGCGAACTGCACGCCGTGCTTGACCTCTTCCTTGTCGAACTTCGAGTAGAACACGTCCAGCGTGGTCGAGTAGCTGTCGTTCGGCTTGAACTGCAGCACCGTCATCAGGCCGTCACGGATGTTGTCGTACTTCTTGTCGAAAACGTTGCCGCCCTGCAGCACGCCGTCCTCGTATCCCCAGGAGCCGAACTCGTGGCCCTGGCCGGGGTTGTCGAGGTGCGCGTAGCCCACCGCCAGGCCGATGGTGTTGTCGGCGAACTGGTCGATGTGGGAGACGCTGAAGCGGTAGCCGTCCGCCTCGGAGCCTGAGATCTTGTTGCGGTCACCGCGCAGGTTGATCGCCGTGACCTGCTCGCCGTAGTCCAGCGGGCGCACGGTCCGCAGGTCCACGGTGCCGGACAGGCCCTGGCCGACCAGCGAGGCGTCGGGGGTCTTGTACACGACCACCTGGTTGACGAGTTCAGACGGGTACTGGTCGAACTCCACGCCGCGGTTGTTGCCCAGGCTGACCTGCTCGCGCCCGTTGAGCGTGGCGGTCGAGAAATCGCCGGCAAAACCGCGGATGTTGATTTCCTGGGGACGGTTGCCGAAGCGTTGCGCGGTCAGGCCGGGCAGGCGCGCGAGCGAGTCGGCGATCGAGGTGTCGGGCAGCTTGCCGATGTCCTCGGCCGAGATGGCCTCGACGATCGAGGTCGACTGCTGCTTGGTCTCGATCGAGCGCTCGATGGCCGCGCGGATGCCGGTCACCTGGATGCGGTCGAGCTCCGTGGTCTGGGTCTCGCCGGTCGCGGTGTCCTGTGCGAACGCCGGCGTCGCGGCCAGGGTGATCGCGGTGGCGAGCGCGGTGCTCAGCAGGTTGCGCTTGTGATGCAACATTTTCCCCTCCCGAAGGCAATGTCGTCTGTATTGATGAGTCTGCGCCCGCGGCACGGCCCCTTGACGGGGGCTCCGGGACGGGCTCCGGAGCAATGCGGGCATGGTAGTCGGCGGACCAGCGCACGACGCTTCCATGCATACGTATTCATTGCGTGCGG
>JAEXTE010000091.1 GCA_023453655.1 Pseudomonadota bacterium | reverse complement strand
CAAGAGTGGCATCCACGCGCGCCCTGGCGCGCGCCCCGGGTCCCGGTCTTCCCCCGCAAGTGGGGAAGGAGCAGGCGCGGCACCCGGCAGCGCACCCGGCAGCGGGCGCCCTTCGCGTGGGCGGGCCTGCGCTTCGCTGCCGCACAAGGCACCCGACACGATCTCCGGGGCATCGCGTGGCGAGCGCCATGCCCTGGCGCGGGCCGGGGAGGCGCCTGCCGCGCGCGATCTCGCGATGGGCCCAGTCGCAGGATGGGAACGCGGCCATCGACCGCGGGCGAAGGCCGTGGAGGCACCAGGCCTCCGCATGGTGCCGTACGAGAGCGGGCGTCAGCCCCCGCAGCCGCCGCAGCAGGTCGAAGCCTGGCGTTCGATCGCGTGCACGGGAACGGCGATGCCCGCGCGGGCCAGCCCGGCGGCGATGTCGTGTTCCTCGAGGCTGGTGGAAATGCGCAAGGTGCGGCCGAGCGTGTCGAAGTCGGCCATGGCCGACGGATCCAGCGACTGCAGCTGCTGCTCCAGGGAGGTCAGGTCGATGCGGCCGGTGTCGAGCTGTACGTTGAACTGCATGGGGTTCCCGAAACGGTGACGGCCAGGGCCGACGGCTGCGCCAGCATGCGCGCCGGGGCCGCCACGCGCCTTGATCTGGATCAGCCGCCGGGCGCCGGATGCGCGCCTCGTGACGCAGGTCAAGTCGCCCCGAATTCCGGACATTTTGTCCATTCCCTGCCGTATCGGAGCGCGTTTCAATGGCGCCACGAACGGAGGATCAGAGATGAGAAGCAAGCTGTTGTACCTGGGCGTGGCGGCGGTGCTCGCGCAGCTCGCCAGCGGCGCCGCATGGGCGGCGAACGAAGCAGAAGCGCCCGGCGAAGAACGCGTGGTCAACCTCGACACGCTCGTGGTGGTGGGCGTGGCGCCGGTGGCCTCGCTGACCTGGGTGACCGACCCGCGGCTGCCGCGACAGCCGGTACCGGCCAGCGACGGCGCCGACTACCTCAAGACCGTGCCCGGCTTCGCCACGCTGCGCAGCGGCGGCACCAATGGCGACCCGGTGCTGCGCGGCCAGTTCGGTTCGCGGCTCAACCTGCTGGCCGGCGATGGCGCGCTGATGGGCGCCTGCCCCTCGCGCATGGACAACGCCATGTCCTACGTCTCGCCCGAGACCTATGACCGGCTGACCATCGTCAAGGGCCCGCAGACCGTGCTGTGGGGCGGCGGCGCGTCGGCGGGCACGGTGCGGTTCGAGCGCGAGATCCCGTACTTCGACGAAGCCGGCCTGCGCCTGGACGGCAGCGTCATGTTCGCCAGCCACGGCCGCAACGACCAGGTGATCAACGCCAGCGCCGGCAATCCGGACTTCTACGGCCGGCTGACCGCCAACCGCTCCGAGTCGGGCGACTACGAAGACGGCGCCGGGCGCCGCGTGCCCTCGGCCTGGGACAAGTGGAACGCGGACGCGGCCTTCGGCTGGACACCCGACGCCGACACCGTGCTCGAAGCCAGCGTCGGCACCGGCGACGGCCAGGCGCGCTACGCCGGGCGCGGCATGGACGGATCGCAGTTCGACCGCACCACCTATGGCCTGCGCTTCGAGAAGAAGGGCATGGAGGGCCGGCTGCGCGAGATCGCCGCGAACGCCTACTACAACGACGTGGACCACGTCATGGACAACTACACCCTGCGCAACCCCGATCCAAACGGGATGATGCCGATGGCGACGGCGAGCAACGTCGCCCATCGCACCAGCGGCGGACGCGTAGCCCTGGGCTTCGGCGGCGAGCATTGGGAGCTGACTGCCGGCGTCGACGCGCGCAGCAGCCGCCACGCGCGCCGCAGCGCACAGGGCCGCGGCCAGTATCTCGCGCAGCCGTGGATGGTCGATGCGCGCTTCCGCCAGGCCGGCGCCTTCGCCGAACTGCACTGGCACCTCGACGCACGCAACCACGTGATCGCCGGTGCCCGCATCGACCGCGCCGAGGCCGAAGACCGCCGCGCCAGCACCGCCGGCATGATGCCGATGCCCAACCCGACCCTGGGCCAGACGCGTTCGGAAACCCTGCCTTCGGTCTTCGCGCGCTTCGAACAGGACATCGACGGCAAGCCGCTGCGCTGGTATGCGGGCGTCGGCCACACCCAACGCATGCCCGACTACTGGGAGCTGTTCTCGCCCAATCGCGGGCCGGATGGCGCAGCCAACGCGTTCGCCGGCGTGCAGCCCGAGCGCACCACCCAGCTCGACATCGGCATGCGCTATGCCGGAAAGCGCGTCGATGCCTGGGTGTCGGCCTATGCCGGCCGCATGACCGACTACATCGCCTTCGACTACATGACAGGGCCGATGGGCGCCAGCACCCGCGCGCGCAATGCCGATGCCAACATCCGCGGCGGCGAGGCGGGCGTGGAGTGGCGCGCGGCCGAGCACTGGAAGCTCGGCGGCACGGTGGCCTGGTCCTGGGGCGAACTGGCCGATACCGGCCAGGCGCTGCCGCAGATGCCGCCGCTGGAGGCGCGCCTCAACGCCGGCTTCGACAACGGCACCTGGTCGGCCGGCGCCCTGCTGCGCGCGGTCGCCTCGCAGGACCGCGTCAGCCCGTCGCTGGGCAACGTGGTCGGACGCGACCTCGGCCCCAGCAGCGGCTTTGTCGTGTTCTCGCTCAACGGCGCGTACCGGATCAACGACCAGCTGCGCCTGGCCGCCGGCATCGACAACCTGTTCGACCGCGACTACGCCGAGCACCTCAACCTGGCCGGCAACAGCGCCTTCGGCTACCCGGCCGACCCGGTGCGCATCCACGAGCCGGGGCGCACCGCGTGGGTGAAGCTCAGCGCGAGCTTCTAGGGCAGCTGCGCACGAAGGGGCGCGGCGTGGCAGCGGCCGATCGCGCTGGCCTTTCGTGGTGGCGCGATAGCGCGATGGCCGCCGCGTCGCGGTCTCGGGTGTCGCTGTCTCGACAGGGCGAACCGGATCTGCGACGACGAGAAGAGCCGGCACACAAGAACGGTTACCACGAATGCGCGCCTGCCATGACGCACCGGCGGTGCTGCGGAAGCCTAAGGATGGTCGCCGCAGCGGCTTGTGCCACTCAGCCTGGCGGCGCACTCGGCAGGCCGATGTCGGCGCGGGCCGGATCCAGCGCTTCCTGCTCGAGCCGGATCGGGCGCTGCTGCAACGCATTCGCGACTTCGGTCCAGCCGGCGCGGACCGCCCAGCGCTGCATCGCCTCCAGGACGGCGCGGTCCGGAACGGCGGCCATCGCGGTGATGTCTTCAGGCAGCGTGGCGGCCGACATGTGCCAAGGGCGCAACCCGCGCCCTGTCTCCGCTGCCGCCTCCGCCAGCACGGCGGCGATCCGGAATCCGCCTTCGTCGATATCGCCCCAGTGGTACAGGGCGGCGTTGCCAGGCAACCCGGCGAGCAGGCGGACATAGGCGCGTCGCCACGCGGGCGACGGCATGCCGCCGGTGTAGAGCAGCAGGAGATCGGCCGCCTTCGTTGTGCGGGCTGCCTCGTGGAAGCTCGCCAGGTTCTCGATGCTCAACACCCGGCGCGCCGGGGTGTCGAGCGCTTCGACGCATTCTGGCGGCACGCCAAGCCAGGGACGCACCAGCGGCAGTCGAGCGCCGTCGAGGAGGAGCTGGCCGCTGCCCGACAGCAGCAGGGGCTGCGGTTCGCGGCGCAGGCCCAGGGCGGCCCAGGTATGCGCCCTGTCGGAGTCGCGCGCCGCGATCTCGCCGGTGACCAGCAGGTCCAACCAGGGCGTCAGCGCTTCGAGCCGCTTGCTGTCGCCGAACAGGCGGACGCTTTCCCGGCGCAGCAGGCGCTCCCGGGAGCTGTCCTGGGCGCAATGCGCGACAGCGCGCGCCGCATCGGCGAGATCGCCCGCCGCCTCAGGGCCGCAAGCCCTGACCTTGCGGCCGCCCCGCCATGCCTCGAGGACCGCCTCCACGATCGGGAATGCGGCTGTCCAGCCGGCGAGCGCGCACGTCGCCGCCTCGATGCGGCTGGCATGCAGGGCAACGCCCAGGAAGGCAGCCAGCGCCCCGGCATCGGCCAGGGTGATCCGCAGCAGCTGCTCGCTATCGCCACGGTGCCTGTCGCGCAGCACCGTGATCGCGCCGGCGCGTTCGGCCAGCGCGATCTGGCCGTGGAAACGCTCGCGCTCGGCCAGCGTCGCCAGGGCGAGATATTCGCGCGCGCTGGAGGCAGCGGTCATCGGCAGCGACACGGGTTTCGGGTCGCCGCGCAGGCTGGCCGCCTCGCCCCTGCGCAACAGTCGCTGCAGCAGGGGCGTGGCATCGCTCACGGCGCCGTTGTCTGCCGCTGGATGCTGGCGATCTCCGCTTCCAGCAGCTCCGGATGCAGGTCGAACTGGTCGGACAGCAGCAGCTCGCGCGCGGCGGCCTGCACCTCGATGCGTTCGGCCTGCAGCAGCTCGCCGTCGCGGAACAGTTCGATGTAGCTCTCCAGTACGCCGCTGAGCGTGCCCTGGGCGGTGTCGGGCGCGGCGAGCACCAGCTGCAGGCCGAGCGAGCGCAGGTAGTTGGTGGTGGCGCGGGCATTCTGCGCGTCGATCTTGTCGCCGAATTCGTCGAGCAGGATCAGCCCCATGCCGCCGGGCTGGGCCTCGGTCTTGCCGTAGGCCGCGGCCAGCGCCGCGCCGGCGATGACGTACAGCGGCGCGCGGTGCTCGCCACCCGAACCCGAGCGCATGCGCTCGCTGAGCGTGCCGATCACGCGATCGTCCTGGCGGATCTGCACCTCGAAGCGGAAGAAGCGGCGGTAGTCGTCCAGCGGCGAGGTCGCGGTGCGCGCGGCGGCGTCGTCTTCGATCAGCTCGCGGAACGCGGCCGGCACCTCGCCGGCGCTGCCGAACAGCCCGTCCTCGCCGCCGTCGGTGGCGCGTTTGATGAAGCGTTCCAGGTCGCGGAACTCCGGCACCACTTCGTAGTGGAACTGGTAGCGCTCGTTGTTGGAGAACGGCTGGCTGCTGCGCAGGGTGCGGTTGAGGGTGGCGATCTGCTGGCGGAGGCGCACGAAGTTGTCGTTGAGCGCGGCCGCGACGCTGGAGCGGAAGGTCTCCACCGCGGTGTCGTAGGCCTGGCGGGCCTCGCCCTCGTAGCGGACCAGGTCGGTCTCGCGCAGCTGGGTGAGCTCGCGGCGCAGCAGCGCCAGCGCCTGGCGCCAGGCGTTGCCGTCGAACTCCAGGGTCAGGCCATGGTCGCGCGCGTACTGCGCCAGCGCGCTCCAGGCTTCGGGCAGCAGCCGGGCCAGCTGGCGGTCGCTCTCGTCGGCGCGGCGCTCGCAGGTGCGGGCGCGCTCTTCCAGCGACTCGACCTTGTCGTCGAGCTCGTCGCGGTGGCGTTCGACCAGGTTGGGGTCGACGTCCGGATCCTTGAACGCGTCCACCGCGCGCCGGGCGACGATCGCCTCCTGCTCGCGCAGGCCGGCCAGCAGGCGGCGGCGTTCCTCGCCCTGCCGCTTTACCACGGCCTCCTCGCCGATCAGCTCTTCGACCCGGCGCTCGCTGGCCTCGAGCGCGCCCTTCAGCGCACGCACCTGCTCGGACAGGCGCAGCAGGTCGGGATCGTGCTCCACCTCGCGGCTGTCGAGCGCGCTGCGGTAGCGCTGCCGCGTCTGCTGGTATTCGAGCCCGCGCGCATGCAGGGCCTGGGCCAGGGCATCGGCATCGGCCAGGCGCGCGAGCTGGCGGCGGTGGCCGTCGATCTCGCGCAGCACCGGCTCCAGCGCCTGCACCTCGCGCTCGGCCGCCTCCACGTCCTCGCGCAGCACGCGCAGGCGTGCGCGGTTGTCGGAGGCGCCGATCTTCAGCTCGCTGCCCGCCGGCAGCCGCAGCCGTTCGATGCTGCCGCCGCGGGCGAGCAGGCCGTCGCGGGTCAGGCCCTGGCGGCTGCGCACCAGTTCGGCCTCGCTGTCTACGCACTGCAGCTCGCCAAGCTGGCGGCGCAGGAAAGCCAGGGCTTCGGCATTGACGCCGTCGAGCAGGGCCGCGACGGTGCCCGCCGCCGGCGCCTGCGCGCGGCCGCGCCGCGCCTGGCTCGACAGCGCCAGCTTGACGCCGTACACCGCGCGTCCGCCACCGAGGCCGCGATAGAGCCTGGTCGCGCGCTCCTCGTCGGCCTCGGGAATCAGCAGCGCTTCGACATTGCTGCGCAGGTAGCCCTCGATCGCCGCCTGCCAGGACTTGTCGACGACCTGGACCAGGTCGCAGACCGGGCGCGCATCGATGCCGGCCTCGCGCAGGTAGCTCATCAGGCGCACGGTGTCCGGATGCAGTTCGGCCTGGCCGGCCGTGATGCGCTTCTGGTTCTGGCGTGCGGCGTCCAGTCGGTCGCGCGCCTGGTCGAGCGCTTCGCGCTGCGCGTGGGCCAGTCGCTCGACCGCATCGATCAGGGGCGCGGCCGAGCGCAGCGCTGCGTGCGCCTCCTCGTAGAGGCGCTCGGGCGTCCACGGCAGCGGCGCCGCATCCTCCAGCGCGCTCAGCGCGTCATGCAAGCGCGACCAGTGCGCGGCGGCGTCGCCGGCACCGACGGCGATGTCCGGCGCCAGCGACAGGCCGGCGGTCGCGCGCAGCTGGTCGCGCACCTGCGCGGTTTCGCGCAGCAGTTCGGCGCGCAGCTGGCGCAGGCGGTCGAGATCGCGACCGCTCACCTCGTCGAAGCGCGACTGCTCGCCATATCCCGCGCTGCCCTGCAGCAGGACGCTGGCGCGCTGCAGTTCGTCGCGGCCCAGGTCGCGCTCGCCGCGCGCCTCGTCCAGCGCGCGGCGCAGCCCGGCCAGCAGGGCGTCGCCCGCCTGCACGTCGTCCTCGGCCTGTTCCACCTGTTCGGCGTACAGGTCGCGCGCGTACTCGGCGGCCAGCGCGCGGTACGAGGCCGCGCGCACCGACTGCGCGGCGATCCGGTCGTACTGCTGCTCCACGCCCTCGGCCGCCTCGATGCGCAGGCGCACCTGCTCGATGCGGTCGCGGATCTGGCGGAAGCTCTCGAGCAGGGCGCGGAAGCGCGCGACGTCGGTCGGCCGGTCCTCGGCCACCAAGGTGCGCACGAACAGGTCCACGTCCTCCACGCGCTGCAGGTTGAGCGCGTTGACGAAGGCCTTGCGATAGGCGTTGACATCCGGATTGGCGCCAGGCGAGGCGCGCAGGCGATACAGCAGGTCCTTGACGAAGCGCTCGGCGACCGTATGCAGCTCGGGCCGGGTCCCGGCGTCCCGGCAGCGCCTTGCGGCCTGTTCGCGGAACGTGTTCCAGGCCAGCGGCAGCTCCTTGCCCTTGACCCGCTCCAGGTGGTCGTCGAGCTCCAGCGCGACGCCCGGCAGCAGGTACATGCCGTGCAGGCGGTGGTCCGGTTCGTCGACCGTGGCGCCCAGCGATACCCCGGCGGTCAGCGCCTCGCCGGTCTCGGTGTCGCGGAACACCAGCGAGATGTAGGTGGTGGCGGTGCGCCGCTTGCGCCCTTCGTCGCCGCTGCGGTACACGCCCAGGCAGTAGTCGCGGATGCTGCGCGCGCGGTGGCTGCCGCCGGCCTGCGCGTTGAAGCGGATGCGTGACCGGTCCACGCCCAGCAGCACGATCTGCAGCGCGTCGAGCAGGGCGCTCTTGCCGGCGCCGTTGGGGGCGATGATGGCGCTGGTGGCATCGAGTTCGAGGGTCTGCGCCTCGAACAGGAAGAACTGCACCAGGTGCACGCGCTCAAGCAGCTGCATCGTCGCCCTCCGCGGCGGCGTCGGCATCGTTGCCGGCATCGGCCGGGTCGTCATCGCGGTTGTGCTGGTCCAGCCGCTGCAGCCAGTGCTCGCCGACGATGTCGACGATGGCCGGGCGCACCTGCAGGTGGAAGGGCTGCGGATCGTCGCCCTCCGAATCGACCAGGCGCGCCACGCCCCAGCGCCTGAGCGTGCGACCCAGCTCGCGCAGGCTGCCGATGTCCGGCATCGGGCGGCCGGCCAGCGCCTGGTAGGCCTCCTGCAGCTCCGGCAGTTCCACCGTCACCACGCCCTCGTCCTCGACCAGCCCCTGCCGCATGGCCTCGTCGTAGCGCTGGCGTAGCACCAGCAGCAGCAGGGTTTCGGCCAGCGACACCGGCACGCCTTCGCCGTGCACGGGCAGGGCGACGATGTAGCGATGGTGCGCGTTGCGCTCCAGGCGGATGCCCAGCGGCGCCAGCGCGGCCACGAAGTCGTCGTAATGGTCCTCGACCAGGTGATAGGCCAGCCGCGTATTGCGGTCGGCCGCGTACAGCACCTGCTCGACCACCAGGCGATAGGCGGCGCGCTCGAAATCCTGCACGGCGTAGACGCCGTTGGACTGTTGGCTCAGCGTGTTCCAGCTGCGTTTCATGCGGTCTTCCGTGTGGTCTGGCCGACGCGTCGTACCACGAATCGCGGCGCGCGCAGGTAGCCATTGTCGTCGCGCTGGCCGGCATCGAGCAGTTCGACGCGATAGCCGCGCAGCAGGCGGCCGAGCGGATCCTCGCGGCGCAGGCCGCCGATGCGGTGGCTGCGCAGGGCGAGGGTGAGCAGGGTCTGGTAGGCGCGCAGGTCTTCGATGGTCGCGATGGCGAAGGCGGCGGACTCGACCTCGGCGCGGTCGTTCAGGTGGCGGCCCACGAAGCGCGCCATGTCCTCGGCGGTGACCAGGCG
>JAEXTE010000421.1 GCA_023453655.1 Pseudomonadota bacterium | reverse complement strand
CGGCGAAGGCGGCGCGACCGCTGTCGGAAGGCCTCGAGCCGGCCAAGCCGCTGGTGACCGCGGCCAAGTTCGAACCCGGCCGCAAGCGCGTGGTGAAGAAGACCGACGACGCGCCGTTCTAACCTTGACGATACGCGGCGCGCGGACGCTGACAGCCCGCGCGCCACGCCCTAAGCTGCGGCCATGCCCGCCCCCGACACGATCGACGCCGCCGTCACCGCGCTCCGCCGCGGCGGCGTGATCGCCTATCCGACCGAAGGGGTCTGGGGCCTGGGCTGCGATCCCTTCGACGAGGCGGCGGTGCTGCGCCTGCTCGCGCTCAAGCAGCGCGAGGTGGACAAGGGCCTGATCCTGGTCGCATCGGAGTTGGCGCAGCTCGACGACCTGGTCGACTGGCCGCGGCTCGCACCGCAGGCGAAGCGCGACATCCTGGCCTCATGGCCGGGGCCGAATACCTGGATCGTGCCGGTGGCCGCGCGCGTGCCGCGCTGGATCACCGGAACGCACGACGGCCTTGCGGTGCGCGTCAGCGCGCATCCGGTGGTCGGCGCGCTGTGCGCCGCCTGGCGCGGCGCGCTGGTGTCCACCAGCGCCAACGTCGCCGGCATGCCGGCCCCGCGCACGCGCCAGGAACTCGACGCCGCGATTGCCGCCGGAGTGGATGCGATCGTTGCCGGGGAAACCTCCGGACTGGCCGCGGCGACCGCCATCCGCGACGCGCGCGACGGACGCAAAATCCGCTAGAAACAAGGGCTTTTCCGCCGCTCCAGGTTGCACTGGAAACCATCACGGCGCCGACGTTGCCGCGCCGCACCAATTGTGTTTTATTCGGTCCACGTGGCTGCGCCGCCGGTCGTCCCGCCAGATGACGACGCCGGTTTTCCCACGCACACCCGTCCCTCCCACCACGACGACACGACGATGCGGGCACACCCGGATCGGGGCCTCCACGACCCCGCGAGCGAACACGACAGCTGTGGTTTCGGCCTGATCGCCAAGATCCAGGGCGATCCGGAGCGAGCGATCGTGGACATCGCGCTCGAGGCCCTGTCGCGCATGGCGCACCGCGGCGGCGTCGCCGCCGATGGCCTGTCCGGCGACGGCTGCGGTGTGCTGATCCATGGCGCCGAGGGCTTCGTGCGCGCGATCGCGCAGGAAGCGGGGCTGTCGCTGCACGCGGGCCCGGTGGCCGCGGGCATGGTGTTCCTGCCGCACGAGGCGAGCGACGCCGCCCGCTGCCGCGACACGCTCGCCGCGCAGCTGGCGCGCGAGGGCGTGCGCGTGGCCGGCTGGCGCGAGGTGCCGCTGGACATGGCCGCCTGCGGCAAGCTCGCGCGCCAGACGGTGCCGCGCATCGAGCAGGTGTTCGTCGAATCCGGCGAGGCCGACGTCGACGCGCTGGAGCGGGCCCTGTTCCTCGCGCGCCGGCGCACCGAGGAAGCGCTGTCTTCGCTGGCCGACTTCTACGTGGTCGGGCTGTCTCCGCGCCTGCTCGGCTACAAGGGCATGGTCCTGCCCAGCCACCTGCGCCAGCTCTTCCCCGACCTCTCGCATCCGGCGCTGGCCGCGCGCGCGGTCGTGTTCCACCAGCGCTTTTCCACCAATACCCTGCCGCGCTGGCCGCTGGCGCATCCGTTCCGCCGCCTGGCGCACAACGGCGAGATCAACAGCATCGAGGGCAACCGGCGCTGGGCACAGGCGCGCAAGGGCGTGTGGAAGTCGCCGCTGCTGGACGTGTCCGAGTTCTCGTCCACGGTGACGATGCACGGTTCCGATTCGCAGTCGCTCGACAACATGCTCGAGTGGCTGCTGCTGGGCGGCATGGACCTGCCGCAGGCGATGCGCATCCTGATCCCGCCGGCAACGCAGTCGCTGGAATACAAGGACGCCGACCTGTCGGCGTTCTACGAGTACTACTCGATCAACTCCGAGCCCTGGGACGGCCCGGCCGGCGTGGTGATGTGCGATGGCCGCTACGCGGCCTGCACGCTGGACCGCAACGGCCTGCGCCCGGCGCGCTGGACGCTGTCGAAGGACGGCGTGTTCGTGATCGCCTCCGAAGCCGGCGTGTGGGACCTGCCGCCCGACCAGGTGCGGGCCAAGGGCAAGCTCGGCCCGGGCGAGATGATCGCGGTCGACTTCGAAGGCGGCCGCCTGCTCGACAGCGACGCGATCGACGACATCAACCGCGCGCGAGCGCCGTACAAGCAGTGGCTCAAGCGCGGCATGCGCTGGCTGCACACCGAACTGATCGACCCGGCGCTGACCGATGCGCCATTCACGCCGGAAATGCTGCTGGCGTTCCAGAAGCTGTTCCAGCTCTCGCGCGAGGAACAGGAAGCGGTGCTGCGCCCGCTGGCCGAGACCGAGCAGGAGGGCATCGGCTCGATGGGCGACGACGTGCCGATGGCCGCGATCAGCCAGCGCGTGCGTCCGCTCTACGACTGCTTCCGCCAGGCCTTCGCGCAGGTGACCAACCCGCCGATCGACCCGATCCGCGAGGACTGCGTGATGACGCTGTCCACCCAGATCGGGCGCGAGGGCAACCTGTTCCTCGACCAGGCCGAGAACGTCGACCACGTGATGCTCAACTCGCCGGTGCTGTCGCAGCGCAAGCTGCACCAGCTGCTGGCGCTGGAGCGGTTCGCGTCGCGCCATCGCTACATCGACCTGTACTTCGACCGCCGTACCGGGCTGCGTGCGGCGATCGCGCGCATCTGCGCCGAGGCCGAGGCCGCGGTGCGCGAGGGCGTCGAGCTGCTGATCCTCAGCGACCGCCGCCCGCGCCACGGCCATGCCGCCGTGCATGCGCTGCTGGCCACCGGCGCGGTGCACCTGCACCTGGTGCGCCAGGGCCTGCGCTGCGACGCCAACCTGATCGTCGAGACCGGCACCGCGCGCGATCCGCACCACTTCGCCTGCCTGATCGGCTTCGGCGCCACCGCGATCTATCCCTACCTGGCCTACCAGAGCCTGGCGGCGCTGGCGCGACGCGGCCTGCTCGGCGGCAAGACCAGCAACGAGCCCAGCCAGTTCGGGCGCAGCTACCGCCGCGGGGTCAAGAAGGGACTGCTCAAGATCCTGTCGAAGATGGGCATCGGCAGCATCGCCAGCTACCGCGGCGCGCAGCTGTTCGAGATCGTCGGCCTGGACGACGACGTGGTGTCGCTGTGCTTCGAGGGCACGCCCTCGCGCATCGGCGGCGCCGGCTTCGCGCGGCTGGAGGCCGATGCCTGGAGCCTGGCCGAGCACGGCTGGGACGACAACGCCCTGCCCGAGCCGGGCGGCCTGTTGCGCTACGTGCACGGCGGCGAGTACCACCAGTACAACCCGGACGTGGTGCAGAGCCTGCAGCGCGCGGTGCTCACCGGCACGCGCGAGGACTGGAAGGTCTACGCCGACCACGTGAACACGCGCCCGCCCGCGGCGCTGCGCGACCTGCTGGGTTTCCGCCCGCTGGGCGCGCCGGTGCCGCTGGACGAGGTCGAGCCGGTGTCGTCGATCGTCAAGCGCTTCGACAGCGCGGCGATGAGCCTGGGCGCGCTGTCGCCGGAGGCGCACGAGGCGCTGGCGATCGCGATGAACCGGCTGGGCGGGCGCAGCAACTCCGGCGAGGGTGGCGAGGACCCGGCCCGCTACGGCACCGAGAAGCGCAGCAAGATCAAGCAGATCGCCTCGGGCCGCTTCGGCGTGACGCCCGAGTACCTCATCAATGCAGAAGTGCTGCAGATCAAGGTCGCGCAGGGCGCCAAGCCCGGCGAAGGCGGCCAGCTGCCGGGCAGCAAGGTCAACCCGCTGATCGCACGGCTGCGCTATGCGCGCCCCGGCATCGGCCTGATCTCGCCGCCGCCGCACCACGACATCTATTCGATCGAGGACCTGGCACAGCTGAGCTTCGACCTGCGCCAGGTCAATCCCGGGGCGCTCATCTCGGTCAAGCTGGTCTCGCACGCCGGCGTGGGCACGATCGCCGCGGGCGTGGTCAAGGCGGGCGCAGACCTGATCACCATCTCTGGCCACGACGGCGGCACCGGCGCCAGCCCGCTGGGTTCGATCCGCTATGCCGGCGTGCCCTGGGAGCTGGGGCTGTCGGAGGCGCGCCAGGCCCTGCAGTCCAACGAGCTGCGCGAGCGCGTGCTGCTGCAGACCGACGGCGGCCTCAAGACCGGCCTGGACGTAGTCAAGGCCGCGATGCTCGGCGCCGACAGCTTCGGCTTCGGCACCGCGCCGATGATCGCGCTGGGCTGCAAGTACCTGCGCATCTGCCACCTCAACAACTGCGCCACCGGCGTCGCCACCCAGGACGAGCGCCTGCGTTCGGCGCACTTCACCGGCCTGCCCGAGCGCGTCGAACACTTCTTCCGCAACATCGCCCAGGACGTGCGCGAGCTGCTGGCCTCGCTGGGCGCGCACTCGCTGGACGAGGTGGTCGGCCGCACCGACCTGCTGGAGCAGCAGCTGCGCCATACCCGCGACGAGGTCGACATCGACCTGTCGCGCATGCTCGCCCGCGATCCGGAGCAGCCGGCCGCCTGGTGCGGCGCGCCCGCGCTGCAGGCCCCGCCCGACGGCCTGGCCGCACGCCTGGACGCGGCGCTCTCGGATGCCATCGTCCGCGGCGTGGGCGGCGAGCATCTCGACACCATCCGCAATACCGACCGCAGCATCGGCACGCGCCTGTCGGGCCTGATCGCGCGCCACCACGGCAACACCGGCATGGCCGCACGTCCGGTGACGCTGCGCCTGACCGGCAGCGCCGGCCAGAGTTTCGGCG
Source organism: Pseudomonadota bacterium (assembly GCA_023453655.1). Classification (GTDB taxonomy): domain Bacteria; phylum Pseudomonadota; class Gammaproteobacteria; order Xanthomonadales; family Xanthomonadaceae; genus Luteimonas; species Luteimonas composti. Next base: position 11,853 of record JAEXTE010000421.1, on the reverse strand, counting down.
CGTTCAACGCCGGCGGCCTGCGCCTGCAGCTGGAGGGCGAAGCCAACGACTACGTCGGCAAGGGCATGGCCGGCGGCTGCATCGTGCTCTCGCCACCGCGCGGCAGTGCGTTCGAGTCGCGGCACGCGCCGATTCTCGGCAACACCTGCCTCTACGGCGCCACCGGCGGCGAACTGTACGCGGCCGGGCGCGCGGGCGAGCGCTTCGCGGTGCGCAACTCGGGCGCGGTGGCGGTGGTCGAGGGGGCGGGCCACCACTGCTGCGAATACATGACCGGCGGCACGGTGGTCGTGCTGGGCCGTACCGGCCTGAATTTCGGTGCGGGCTTCACCGGCGGCCTGGCCTACGTGCTCGACCTGGACCGCGACTTCGTCGACCGCTACAACCACGAACTGATCGACATCGTCCGCATCTCGCCCGAGAGCTTCGACAACTACCGCCAGCACCTGACCGAGCTGCTGCAGGCGCATGCCGACTTCACCGGCAGCGCCTGGAGCGCGCGCATCCTCGACGAGTTCCGCGACTTCGTCGGCAAGTTCTGGCTGGTCAAGCCCAAGGCCGCGAGCCTGGAAGCGCTGGCCCACGAGCTGCGCAGGGCGGCGTGATGAAAACCGTGATTCGTGATTCGTCATTCGTGATCCGGAAAGGCGTGGAGAGCCGGCACCTGGCCGGCACGCCGCCTGCCTGCGGCAGCGCGCGCGCTGCCGTTGTTTCCCGATCACGAATCACCAATCACCAATCACGGCTGTCCCATGAGCAAGAAGCAGGTCTTCCAGTTCCTTGACGTCCCGCGCGACATGCCGCGCAAGGTGCCGCTGCAGCTGCGCACCGATGGCGACTGGAACGAACTCTACGGCCGCTTCGGCCAGGCCGAGGCGGTACACCAGGCCGGGCGCTGCCTCGACTGCGGCAATCCTTACTGCGAAGCCAAGTGTCCGGTGCACAACTACATCCCCAACTGGCTGGCGCTGGTGGAGGAAGGGCGCATCCTCGAGGCGGCCGCGCTGTGCCACGAGACCAATCCCCTGCCGGAGATGTGCGGCCGGGTCTGCCCGCAGGACCGGCTGTGCGAGGGCGCCTGCACGCTCAACGCCGGCTTCGGCGCGGTGACCATCGGCGCGGTGGAGAAGTACATCGTCGACACCGCCTTCGAGCAGGGCTGGCGCCCGGATCTGTCCAAGGTCGCGTCCACCGGCCGGCGCGTGGCCGTGATCGGCGCCGGCCCCGCCGGCCTGGCCTGCGCCGACCGGCTGGTGCGCGCCGGCATCGCGGCGACGGTGTTCGACCGCTACGAGCAGATCGGCGGCCTGCTGCAGTTCGGCATCCCCAGCTTCAAGCTCGACAAGTCGGTGATCGACACCCGCCGCGAAGTGCTCGAGGAAATGGGCGTGCGCTTCCGCCTCGGGATCGAGGTGGGCCGCGACGTCGCGATCGGCAGCCTGCTGTCGGACTACGACGCGGTGTTCCTGGGCCTGGGCGCGTACCGCTACACCGATGGCGGCCTGCCGGGCCAGGACCTGTCCGGCGTGCTGCCGGCCCTGCCGTTCCTGGTGCAGAACGGGCGTATCGTCACCGGCCGCGAGCCGCACGGCCGCGCGATCGCCGGCTGGGAAACCAGCCTGTCGCTGCCCGACCTCGCCGGCAAGCGCGTGGTGGTGCTGGGCGGCGGCGACACCGGCATGGACTGCGTGCGCTCGGCCGTGCGCCTGGGCGCGGCCAGCGTCACCTGCGCCTATCGCCGCGACGAAGCCAACATGCCTGGTTCGGCGCGCGAAGTGGCCAACGCGCGCGAGGAAGGCGTGCGCTTCCTGTTCAACCGCCAGCCGCTGGCGATCGAGAGCGCCGACGGCAGCCGCGCCTCCGGCGTGCGCGTGGTCGAGACACGGCTGGGCGAGCCCGACGCCAATGGCCGCCAGCGCGCGGAACCGATCGCCGGCAGCGAATCGCTGATCGAAGCCGACGTGGTGATCATCGCCTTCGGCTTCTCGCCGCGCCCGCCGGAGTGGCTGGACACGCTGGGCGTGAAGGCGCGCGAGAACGGCCGCCTGATCGTCGGCGGCGAGGGGCGCCTGCCCTACCAGACCTCGCACCCGCGCCTGTTCGCCGGCGGCGACTGCGTGCGCGGCGCCGACCTCGTGGTGACCGCGGTGCAGGAAGGCCGCGATGCCGCCGCGGCGATCGCGCGCATGCTGCGCAGCGAGCAGCAGCCGGTCGCCGCGCTGGACGCGGCGTAGCGATTGAACCATCGCTGAGGCGGGGCACCGGCGCGTTTGCGCCTCCTCCCACGCGCGGGCAAGATGCCCGCATGCCTTCCCGCGCCCTGCCCTGTCGACTGCTGCTGGCGCTGGTGCCGCTCGCCGCGGCCGGCGCGACCCACGCCGCCGACGACGAGCCCGTGACCGTCTACCGCTGCGTGGACGCGCAGGGCCACGTGACCCTGGGCGACGTGCCTTGCGCCAAGGGCAGCGAAGGACAGGCGCGCGAGATGCAGCGGCCGCAGGACGGTGCCCCGCTGAACCGGTCGGTCGCGGCCACGCCGCCCGCGATCGCGCCAGCGGCACCGCCGGTGGTGGTGGCGCGTACCGCGCAGCCGATGTACGAATGCGTGACGCCCGATGGCGAGCGCTATACCAGCGATGATGACGAGGGCAATCCGCGCTGGGTGCCATTGTGGACGCTGGGGCGCGGTGGCTTGCGCCCGGGCCGGCCGGGGCGCGACAGCACCGCCCTCGGCGACTACTACGCCAGGCGGCCGCTCGGCGGCTACGTGGGTGCGCCCACTCCGCGTCCCGATCCGCCTGCGCAGGACGGGCGGGCACCGCTCCGCCCGCCTCGCCATGGCCCTTCCGGCCATGGATTCGGCGGAGGCGGCACCTGGGTGCGCGACGATTGCCATGCCCTGCCGCAGGCCGAGGTCTGCGCGCGCCTGGCCGACCGGCGCGACGTGATCCGCCGCCGCTTCTTCAATGCCCAGGAACGCGAACGCGACACCCTGCGCGTGGAGGAACGCGGCATCAACGCGCGGCTTGCCGCCGACTGCGGGATCCGCTGATGCGGCGCCGTGCATGGTGGCTGCTGGGCCTGCTCGCCTGCATGTCGCTGTCTCCCGCGCAGGACGCCAGCACCATCTACCGCTGCACCGACGCCAGCGGCGAGGTCACGATCCAGAACGGCACGCCGTGCCCGGCCGGCAGTCGCCAGGAGATCCGACGCGTCGAGGCGCTGCCGACCCGTCCTGCGCCTCCACCGGCGCCGCTGGTCGTGGCCGAGGAACCGGCGTGGACGCCGCCGCCCCTGTCCGACTTCCAGCAGGTGGCCGGTCCCGCGGACGAATCGATCGATGCGCCACCGCGCCCCGACCTGCCACGAGCGGCCCGGATCGCCGAGGATGCGCGCCTGCCGCCGCCGCCCATCTACCAGTGCGAGACCTGGGACAACGACAGCTACGTCAGCGAGGATCCGTCGCCTGGTCCGCGCTGCGTGCGACTGGATACCGGCGGCACCGGCCAGGCCTGCGAGAACAAGTACGACACCTGCGCGCGCATCGGCCAGCGAGCCGAGTGCGAGGGCTGGAAGCGGCGCCAGCGCGAGATCGAATCGTCCTGGCGCCATGCGCGCGGCGCGGACAGGCCGGCGCTGCAGGAGGAGTTCGCGCGGGTCACGCGCATCCTCACCGACTCGACCTGCGCGCTGCCTCCCTGAGCGCGGGTCACTCCTCGAACTCGATCCTCACCGCGTCGGCGCTGCGACGCGCCGGGCCGTGATACACGGCCTCGACGTTGTTGCCGTCCGGATCGAGCACGAACGCGGCGTAGTAACCGGGGTGGTAGGGCCGTTCACCCGGCGCGCCGTTGTCGCGGCCGCCGTTGGCCAGGGCCGCGGCATGGAAGGCATCGACCATCGCCAGGTCGCGCGCCTGGAAGGCGAAATGGTGGCGCCCGGTCGGCTCGCCCAGCGCCGCCTCGCTGTCGACGCTGGAAACGAACAGCTCGTCGGCCCAGAACCAGGTATCGCCGCTGCCGCCGATCCCGATGCCGAGCGTGGACAGGACCGCTTCGTAGAAGCGGCGGCTGGCGTCGAGATCGCGCACCACCAGCTGCAGGTGGTCGATCAGGCGGCCGCGGAACAGTTCGCTGGTTTCCATCGGTGCATCCTGCGGTTTGGAGAACGCTAGATAGCACCGCCCCGGCGCGCCTGCCAGCCGGCCCTGCTACAGCCAGCGCGGCACCGCGTCGCGATAGGCCAGGTAGTCGGTGCCGAAGCGGGCATGCAGGGCCGCCTCTTCCCACGGCAGGATCGCCGCGTGCAGGATCCACACCGGCACCGGCAGCAGCGCCAGCGCCCACGGCAGGTCGAACATCAGCGCCAGGCCCGCATAGCTGGCGAGCATGCCCAGGTAGACGGGATTGCGGGTGCGCCCGAAGGGCCCGTTCCGCAGCAGGCGGCTCGGCGCACCGCCTGGCAGGATGGTCGTGCGGCGCCGGGCGAACAGCGCGAAGCTCCACAGCACCAGCAGCAGGCCGCCATTGGCCAGCACCGTGCCGGCCAGGTGCAGCGCTTCGCGCAGTCCGTCCTGCGGCGCCGGCAGGTCCAGCCCCTGCTGCAGCGCGGCGCCGGCAAGAAAAGCCAGCACGCAGTGCAGGGGCGAGGTCGAACGCACCAGCCATGGCGCGGCGACCGGCAGGCCGCCCGTACCCGCTGCTTCAGAATCCATACCGCAGGAAGCCTCCGTCGACGGCGATGCATTCGCCGGTGATGTAGGCGGCCGCAGGCAGGCACAGGAAGGCGACCGCGGCGGCCACCTCTTCGGGTTCGCCCACGCGCCCCATCGGTGTGCGCAGCAGCACCTCGTCCAGGTAGTCGGGATCGGCCAGCTTGTCGGAGGTGCGGCGCGTGCGGATGTACCACGGCGCCACCGCGTTCACGCGCACGCCATCCTCTGCCCACTCAACGGCGAGGTTGCGCGTCATCTGGTGCATCGCGGCCTTGCTCATGCCATAGGGAGCGCCGCTGCGCACGTGGGTGAGGCCCGACACGCTGCCGACATTGACGATGCACGAGGCCGCGTGGCGGGTGAGCAGCGGATAGGCGTAGCGGGAGAGTTCGAAGGCGCTGAACAGGTTGATCTCGAAGATCTCGCGCCACTCGTCCTCGGTGTAGTCGTTGGCCGCGCGGGTGAGGTTGCCGCCGGCGTTGTTGACCAGGATGTTCAGGCCCTCGCCCTGGTCCTCGACCCAGTCGAGCACCTCGCGCCGCTGCTCCTCGTCGACCACGTCGCCGATGAGGGCGCGGATGTCGCCCTCGGGAAATTCCTCCGCCAGTTCGTCGCGCGCCGCTTCCAGGGCGTCGCCGTTGCGCGCGACGATCAGCACGGTGGCGCCGAAGCCGAGCAGTTCGCGCGCGATCGCGCGACCGATGCCGGCGCTGCCGCCGGTCACCAGCGCGAGCTGCCCGTCCAGGCGCCAGCGATGCGGATCCATTTTCCTGTCCCCTTGACGTGACCGGCGTAGCATAGCGCCGGACCTGCAGCGGAGGCTGCCATGCGAGCCATGCCCCAACTCCTGCGGATCGCGGCGTTCGCCATCCTGGCCCTGTGCGCGGCGTGTGCGCCGCCGCCCGATCCGCCGCAGGAAGAAACGCCGCCCGAACCGCGCGCTGCGTCGTAGCCGCCTGCTCAGGGCGGCGGCTGGCAGGAGTCGCGGATGACCAGGTGCGGTCGCACGCTCGCCAGCGGGCGCGCCGCCGATTCGGGCTGCAGCAGCATGGCCGCGGCCATGCGACCGGTGTCACGCGTGTCCCGCCGCACCGACGTGAGCGGCGGCCACAGGCGCGAGGCCAGCGTGCTGTCGTCATAACCCACCACCGACAGCTGCTCGGGAATCCGCAGGCCCATGCGCAGCGCCACCCGGTACACGCCTGCGGCCATCTCGTCGTTGCCGCAGAAGATCGCGGTCGGCCGGTTGCGTCCGCGCAGCAGGCGTTCGGCCGCGGCCACGCCCGACTCGAAGGTGTAGCCGGCCTCGACGATGCGCGAGGCCGGCAGCTCGATGCCGCGCCGGCGCAGCGCGCCCACGAAGCCCTCGGTACGCTCCATCGCCGAACGGTAGGCCGCGGGCCCGGTGACCATCGCCAGGTCGCGATGTCCGAGGCGCTGCAGGTAGTCGGCGACTTCCGCCGCACCATCGCGGTCGTGGGTCACCACCATCCGCTCCGGGCCTTCGAGCGAGACCGCGGCCACGCGCGCATAGCGGCAGCCGATCGCGTCGAGCATGTCGCACAGGGCCTGGTCCTCGGACACCCGCGGCACCAGGATCACGCCGTGCAGCTTCTGCTGCTGCACGAAGCGGCGCACGCCCGCCACGTAGTCCGGGCTGCGGCTGTCGCAGGGATGCACCACCAGCTCGAAATCCGAATCGCGCAGCGCGTCGAGCGCGCCGTACTGGATGTCCACGATGTACTGCGCGGTCGGGTTGTCGTAGATCATCCCGATCAGGAACGAGCGCCGGAACGCGAGCCCGCGCGCCATGGGGTCGGGCACGTAGCCGACCTCGCGCATCAGCTTCTCGACCTTCTCGCGCGTGTCGCTGCGGACCAGCGGAGAACGGTTGAGGATGCGCGACACGGTCTTCTTCGACACGCCCGCCAGGCGCGCGATGTCGTTGATGGTCGCGGCCTTGCCGGCCAGATCCGGCGGGCCGTCTTCCCAGCGATTGGGCGGCATTCCAGCTCCTGCCCGGCGGGAACCGCCGGTCGCCGGCAGTCTAGCGCGGCACGCGCGCCGGTCGCCGCGCGCGGCCAGGGTGCATGCGGGCGGCGCGGGATGGGATGATGCGGGCTTCGCCGGAGGATGCCCATGCCAGGTCGGATCGCCTGTTTCGGAGAACTGCTGCTGCGCCTGGCGGCGCCCGGACGCGAGCTGCTGCTGCAGTCGCCGCGACTGGAGGTGCAGGTCGGCGGCGCCGAGGCCAACGTCGGCGTGTCGCTGGCCCGCTTCGGCCACGAAGTGGCCATGCTGGGCACGGTGGCCGACAACGCGCTCGGCCATGCGGCGCTGGGGGAGCTGCGCCGGCATGGCGTCGATACCCGCGCCGTCGCGATGGCGGAGGGCCGGATGGGCCTGTACTTCCTCGCCACCGGCGCCGGCCACCGGCCGAGCGAGGTGCTGTACGACCGGGCGGGGTCGGCCTTCGCGCTGGCGCCGCCCGAAAGCTACGACTGGCCGGCGCTGCTGGCCGGCGCCGGCTGGCTGCACGTGTCCGGCGTCACCCCGGCGCTGGGCGCCGCGACCGCGACCGCGGCGGCCGACGCCGTCCGCGCCGCGACGGCGCTGGGTACACGGGTGTCCTTCGACGGCAACTTCCGTCCGAAGCTGTGGGCGGCCTGGGATGGCGATCCGGCGGTCATGCTGCGGCCGCTGCTCGAGGCCGCCGAGATCGCCTTCGCCGACCACCGCGACATCGACGTGGTGCTGGGCGCCGGGGACCAGGACGACGCGGTCCCCCACGCGCAGCGTTTCGCGCGCGCGGCGCGCCGCGCCTTCGACGCGTTCCCGCGCCTGCAGCGCCTGGCCTGCACCACGCGCGTCCAGCCCAGCGTCGAGCACCATGCGCTGGGCGCGCTGATGGCCACGCGCGACGGCGAACTGCACCAGGTGGAAGCGCGGGAACTGCCCGGCATCGTCGACCGCATCGGCGGCGGCGACGCGTTCGCCGCCGGCGTGCTGCACGGCCTGGCGTCGGGCTGGGGCGACCTGGACAGCCTGCGCTTCGGCCATGCCGCGGGCTGCCTCAAGCACTCCGTGCCCGGCGACTTCAACCTGTGCGATGCGCAGGACGTGCTGGCGCTGGTGCGCGGCGAGCGGCTGGACGTGAGGCGCTGACAAGCGCGCAGACCGCGTCACCGCCCGCAACAGGAAAGCCCGGCCAAGCCGGGCTTTCCGTGTCCACCGATGCGGGCTTCAGAGCCCGCAGAAGCAGTGCGCCAGCACCGACACCGGCGAGCCGTCGCGGGTCTGCAGCACCTGGTCGAGCACGCGCAGGTCGCGTTCGGCCTGCGGTGCCGCGCGCGCGAGCAGGCTCCTGGCCAGCTCCGAGTCCTTCAGCCAGGCGCGGCCGATGCCGCCCTGCACGAAGGCGGCGAAGAACTTCTCGAACGGGGTCGCCGCACGCTCGATGTAGCGCACGCGCCACTTGCCGTCCTCGCCCAGCTTCGCGCGCGCGGCGGCGTCGGCCACGGCGGCCTGGATGCCGCCCAGTTCGTCCACCAGGCCGCGCTCGAGCGCCTGCGCGCCGGTCCACACGCGCCCGCGCGCCACCTCGTCGACCTGCTCGGGCGTGCGCTGGCGGCCCTGCGCCACGCGGGTGATGAAATCGCGGTAGCCCTTGTCGATGTACGACTGGATCACCTGGCCGACTTCCGGCGCCAGCGGCCGGCTCAGGTCGAAGGCGCCGGCCATGCGCGTGGTCGCCACGCCGTCGGTGTGCACGCCGATCTTCTCCAGCGCGCGCGGGAAGGTCGGGATCAGGCCGAAGATGCCGATCGAACCGGTGATCGTCGATGCGTCGGCGTAGATCCGGTCGCCATCGAGCGAGATCCAGTAGCCGCCGGACGCGGCCACGTCGCCGAACGAGACCACCACCGGCTTGTCCGCGGCCTTGAGTCCGAGGATCTCGCGCCGGATCACTTCCGAGGCATAGGCCGAGCCGCCGGGCGAGTTGACCCGCAGCACCACCGCCTTGACGTCGTCGTCCTCGCGCGCCTCGCGCAGCAGGGCCGCGGTCGATTCGCCGCCGATGCGGCCCGGCGGCTGCCGGCCTTCGACGATCTCGCCCTCGGCCACCACCACCGCCACCTGCGGCCGCGGATCGGCCGCGCGCGGCGGATCGGCGTGGCGCAGGTAGTCGTTGTAGCCGACCTGGCGGAATCCACCCGGCGCTTCCTCGTCGGCGTGGCCGCGCTCGGCCAGCAGGTTCTCCACTTCCTCGAACGTCTTCAGGCCGTCCACCAGCTTCTGCTGCACGGCCAGGCGCGCGGTGTCGCCGTCGACGGCGGCGACGCGCTCGGGCAGCGCGTCGATGTCGGCGGCGAGCTGCGCTGCGGTCGTTCCGCGCAGGCGCGCGACGTCCTCCAGGTAGCGCTGCCAGACGTCCCCGCGCCAGAACAGGTCGGCTTCCTTGGACTCGGGCGAGGCGTCGTCGCGGATGAAGGGCTCGGCCGCGGACTTGTATTCGCCCACCTTGAACAGGTGCATGTCGATGCCGAGCTTGTCCTGGAGGCCTTCGCGGTAGAACTGGCGATAGCCGCTCAGGCCGATCAGCATCACCTCGCCCTGCGGGTCGAGGTAGACCTCGTCGGCGTGCGCCGCCAGCAGGTACTGGGCCTGGGTGAAGCGTTCGCCGAAGGCGACGACCTGCTTGCCCGACTCGCGCAGCGCCTGTACCGCCGCGCCGATCTCGCGGATCGCGGCGAAGCCGGAAAAGCCCATGCGGTCCACGCGCAGCAGGACGCGTTCGATGTTGCCGTCCGTGCGCGCGGCCTCGAGCACCTTGAGCACGTCGCGCAACTGCACCTCGGCCGGGCCCTGGCCGAAGCTGGCCTGCAGCGAGCGGCTCGCCGGATCGGTGGTGTACTGCTCCACCAGCACCGCCTCGGGCGCGAACACCAGGGTGGTGCGCGCGTCGAGCGGGCGCAGGCCGCGGCCGCCGCCGACCATGACCGCCAGCACCAGCAGCAGGATGAACAGGAACAGCAGGTTCAGGATCAGCCGGCGCACGAAATTCATTCCGTTCCACACGCCGACGATGGCGCGCAGCACGGGGCCGCGCGAAGAAGGTTGACTCATTGGGCTGGCTGCTCGCTGTTCCGGAGGCTCAGGTTACCCGGCGCATGGCCGGTTTTCATGCGTCTTTGGTCATCGGGCCGGGTGGCAGGGCGACACGCCCGCTGCTGCGCAGGAAACGCCAGCCCATCAGCACCGCCGCCACCAGCAGGCCGGCGATCAGGCCCGCCCACATGCCCTTGGGGCCCCAGCCCAGGCCCCGCCCGAGGCCGGCGCCCAGCGGCATGCCGACGCCCCAGTAGGCCAGCGCGGCGATGAACATCGGCACCCGGGTGTCCTTGAGGCCGCGCAGGGCGCCGGCCGAAAGCACCTGCACGCCGTCGGGGAACTGGAACGCTGCCGCGAACACCAGCAGGGTCCCGGCCAGCGACGCCACCGCAAGGTCGCGCGTATAAACGGCGGCGATCGCATCGTGCCAGCCCAGCAGCACCGTCGCCGACAGCGCCTGGGTCGCGAGCACCAGCGCCAGCCCGGCCCAGGCCGCGCGCCGGACGCCGAGCGGGCCGCGGCCCGCGCCGACGGCATGGCCGACGCGCACGGTGGTCGCCTCGGCCAGGCCGAACGGAATCATGAAGCACAGCGAGGCGACGTTGATCGCGATCTGGTGGGCGGCGACCTCGAGTTCGCCCAGGCGGCCGATCAGCAGCGCGGTCACGATGAACAGGCCGCCCTCCATCGCCACGGTCACCCCGATCGGCAGGCCGGTCCGCAGCAGGCCGGCGAGCTCGCGCCAGCGCGGCGGATCGAAGCGCGAGAACAGGCGCAGCGCGGCGAACCGGCGCGAGATCGCCAGGTACGCCACGAAGCCCGCCACCTGCAGCCACATCATCGTCGCCGAGGCCAGGCCCAGGCCGCCGGCGCCGCGCTCGGCGAAGCCGAAGGCGCCAAACGTCATCGCATAGCCCAGCGGCAGCAGCACCAGCAGCCCGCCGAAGCCGAAGGCCATGGTGGGCAGCGTCCAGTGCAGGCCGTCGCACAGGTAGCGCATGCAGAAATACAGGGTGAGCGCGGGTATGCCCCAGCGGATGCCGTGCAGGAACGCCGTGGCTGCCGGCCGCACCTCGGGCGCGATGCCCATCGGTTCGAGCGCATGCACGGACAGGCTCAGCAGGACGAACAGCAGCAGGCCAAGCATCGCCGACAGCCACAGCGCCTGGCGGAACAGCGGCCCGACCTCGGCGCGGCGGCCGGCGCCGTCGAGCTGCGAAACCGACGGCGGCAGCGCCATCAGCGTGCCCATCGGCACCATCATCGGCAGCCAGAACATCGCCGTGCCGACGGCGACGCCGGCCAGCGTATTGGTGCCGTGGCGCCCGGCGATCACGTTGTCGACGAAGCCGATCAGGCCGGTCGCCAGGTGCCCGGCGACCAGCGGCGCGGCGAGCACGGCAGTGGTGCGCACTTCGTCGCGGAAGCGCGCCGGCGGGGCGGGCGGAGTCATGCGGGGGAATGGCGCGACTGCGGCCGGCAGCGATCCAGTGTCGCGCGCTGGCGCCGGGTCGGCGGCGGCCGGTATCTTAACCGCCCATCCCGCCATCGGCATGGCGCGCGACCGCGACCGCGCGGGATGGTGGGGATGCACGGGTTACGACACTCCGAGGACGTCACGCGATGAATTCGCCGCCGCCGGTCGCCGCCGGTCCGACCACGCCGCCGACCACGCCGCCGGCACCGCAGGCCGCCTGCGCCAACTGCGGCACGCCGCTGCTCGGCGAGCACTGCTACGCCTGCGGGCAGCCGGTGAAGGGGCTGGTGCGGCATTTTTCCAGCCTGGTGGGCGACGTGCTCGACAGCGTGTTCGAATGGGATTCGCGCACGCCGCGCACGCTGTGGCCGCTGCTCGCCCGGCCGGGCTACCTGACCCTGGAATACCTCGCCGGCCGGCGCATCCGCTACGTCAGCCCGTTCAGGCTGTTCTTCTTCATTGCGGTGGTGGCCTTCTTCATCGGCACGCTGACGGTGAGCTTCGGCGACGACAGCCCGGTGCAGTTCGGCGGCGACACCGGCATCGAGAC
>JAEXTE010000373.1 GCA_023453655.1 Pseudomonadota bacterium | reverse complement strand
CCAGCGCGCAGTGCGCGGCGTTGCCGTAGGGGTCGAAGAACGCGGCCAGCTCGCTCGGCACCTGGTCCGGCACCGGCCACAGGTTGCTGGCGGGCATGACGATGTATTCGGCGAAGGCGCCGTTGCGATTCACGCCGATGCCCACGGTGTTCGGGCACAGGTGCTGCTTGCCGGCGCGGCAGTTGCGGCAGTGGCCACAGACGATGTGGCCTTCGGCGGACACGCGCTGGCCAATGGTGTAGCCCGACACGCCCGGGCCCAGCTGGGCGATGCGCCCGACGAACTCGTGGCCGATCACCAGGCCCTGCGGGATGGTGCGCTGCGCCCACTCGTCCCAGAGGTAGATGTGCAGGTCGGTCCCGCAGATGGCGGTCTTCTCCACCCGCACCAGCACCTCGTTGGGCCCCGGCACGGGAACAGGCACCTGTTCCATCCACAGGCCCTTGGTGGTCTCGCGCTTGACCAGCGCCTTCATGGTTGCGGACATCGGAAACGCCGTCGGGGAAGGGCGCCCATTATAGGTTGCGGGGGAAACGGCCGGGCGAAGGGCGGGGGCGTGGACGGGGAGGGGGCTACAATCCCGCGGTCCTTTCAGGTGGAACCGTTGCATGCGCCTTTCCCTGCTGAGCCTGTCCGCCTCTGCCGCCCTGGCCGCGCTTCCCGCCACCCATGCCGCCGAGGGCATGTGGGTGCCGCAGCAGCTGCCGGAGATCGCCGGCCCGCTGAAGAAGGCCGGGCTCAAGCTCGATCCGAAGCAGCTGGCCGACCTGACCGGCGACCCGCTGGGGGCGGTGGTGTCGCTGGGCGGCTGCACCGCCAGCTTCGTGTCGCCGCAGGGCCTGGTGGTGACCAACCACCACTGCGCGTACGGCGCGATTCAGCTCAATTCCACGCCCGAGAACAACCTGATGCGGGACGGCTTCAACGCCGCCGCGCCGGCCGACGAGATCACTGCCGGCCCGAACGCACGCATCTACGTGCTCGACGACATCACCGACGTCACCGACCAGGTGCGCGGGGCCATCGACGCGGCCGCCGATCCGCTGGCCCGCACCCAGGCCCTGGACGCGGTCGAGAAGCGCCTGGTCGCCGGCTGCGAGGCCGAGCCCGGCTACCGCTGCCGCCTCTACAGCTTCCTCGGCGGCAACGACTACCGCCTGTTCCGCAACCTCGAGATCCGCGACGTGCGCCTGGCCTACGCGCCGCCCGGCAGCGTGGGCAACTACGGCGGCGAGATCGACAACTGGATGTGGCCGCGCCACACCGGCGACTTCGCGTTCTATCGCGCCTACGTGGGGCCCGACGGCAAGCCGGCGGCGCACGCGCCGGGGAACGTGCCCTACCGGCCGAAGCACTGGCTGAAGATCGCCGACAAGCCGCTGCGCGAGGGCGATTTCGTGATGGCGGCCGGCTATCCGGGGCGCACCAGCCGCTATGCGCTGGCAGGCGAGTTCGAGGACACCGAGCAGTGGGGCTATCCCACCACCAGCCGCCACTACCGCGCCCTGATCGCGCTGGTCGAGGCGCGCGGCAAGGCCGACCCCGATATCGAGGTCAAGTACGCCAGCACGGTGCGCGGCTGGGAAAATACGATGAAGAACTACGAGGGCCAGCTGGCCGGCTTCGAGCGTACCGGCGCCGCCGGCACCAAGCGCGCCCAGGAGGCGGCGGTGCTGGAATGGCTGCGTGGACGCGGCGAGGAGGGCGCAGACGCGCTGGCCGCGCATCAGCGCCTGGTGGCGCTGGACGAAGCCGAGCGCGCCACCCGCGAGCGCGACCTGGTGCTGCGCATGCTCAACGGCACCGGCGCGATCTCCGCCGCCAGCACGCTCTACCGCCTCGCGATCGAGCGCGGCAAGCCGGATGCCGAACGCGAGCAGGGCTACCAGGACCGCGACCTGCCCACCATCGAGGGCGGCCTGCGGCAGATGGACCGACGCTACGTGCCGGCGATGGACCGCGAGCTGCAGGCCTACTGGCTGGCCGAATACGTCAAGCTGCCGCAGCCGCAGCGGGTGAAGGCGATCGACGACTGGCTGGGCGGCAGCGACGCGAAGGCCATCGAGCGCGCCCTCGACCGGCTGGCCGGCACGCGCCTGGGCGACACCGAATACCGCATGGCCCTGCTGTCGGCCGATCGCAAGACGCTGGAGGCGAGCCGGGATCCGGCGATCCGCTACGCGGTGGCGCTGATGCCGACCCAGCTCGAGCTCGAGCGGGAGAGCAAGATCCGCGCAGGCGAGCGGCTGGCGGCGCGCGCGACCTATCTTGCCGCCGTCGCCGAGCATCGCCGCAGCCAGGGCGGTCATGTGTATCCGGACGCCAACTCCTCGCTGCGCATCACCTTCGGCAACGTCCGCCCCTACACCAAGCTCGACGGCACGCGCCAGCAGGCGTTCACCCGGCTCGAGGAAGTCGCCGCCAAGGCAACCGGCGAGGAACCGTTCGACGCGCCGCAGGCCCTGCTCGACGCGGTCCAGGCCAAGCGCCACGGCGGCCTGGCCGATCGCAGGTTGCGCACCGTGCCGGTCAACTTCCTGTCCGATCTCGACGTCACCGGCGGCAATTCCGGATCGCCGGTGCTCGACGCGCAGGGTCGCCTGACCGGACTGCTGTTCGACATGAACTGGGAGGCGGTGGTGTCGAACTGGGTGTTCGACGGGGAGATGACCCGCACCATCTCGCTCGACCAGCGCTACATGCGCTGGATCATGCAGGAGGTGTATCCGGCACCGGCCCTGCTGGAAGAGATGGGGGTTGCCCCGCGCCGTTAGTTGCAGCCGACAGCGCCCGGCCAGCGGCGCGCCGCATCGATTAGACTTGCGGCGCGCCCGGGGGAGCCACGGGCGCTCCCCCGACCCGCCCCGGACCCCCCTGCCGCATGAGAATCCTGCTTGCCCGCCACGGCGAGACGCCGTGGAACGCCGAAGGCCGCTACCAGGGACAGGAAGACATCCCGCTTTCGCCGGTGGGCGAGAACCAGGCGCGCCTGCTGGGCGAGCGCCTGCGCGACGTGCGCATCGACAAGGCGGTGAGCTCGCCGCTGACCCGCGCCTACCAGACCGCGCAGTTCGCGCTGGGCGAGGTGCGCGCGCCGATGCTCACCACCGAGATGGGCTTCATGGAGATCGCCCACGGCACCTGGGAAGGGCTGCTGGCCAGCGAGATCGCCGCGCGCGATCCGGACCGCCTGCGCGCCTGGCGCGATGCGCCCGATACGGTGCAGATGCCCGGCGGCGAGTCGCTCAAGCAGGTGTTCCGCCGCGCCTGGGAAGCGCTGCAGTGGTCCACCGAGGGCCTGGGCGGCAACGACACCCTGCTGGTGGTCGCGCACGATGCGGTCAACCGCGTGCTGCTGTGCCATGTGCTGGGTATCCCGATGTCGCGGCTGTGGACCTTCCGCCAGGCGCCGACCACGCTCAACCTGCTCGAGGGCGAGAGCCTGGACAGCCTCGAGGTGGTGCGCCTGAACGACTGTTCGCACCACACCGCCTTCTTCGGCGAGGCCGTGCACCGCGCGCTGTAGCAGTGTCGCGAGGCGTCCGCCGGCGGGTGCCGGCCACGGCGCCGTGTCCCGATCGACGTGCTTGCCGCGCCCGCCGCGGCGGTCCATCTTTGCTCGCCTACGGTGCTCTCCGGCGCCTGCCATGACTGTCCGGCCTCTTGCCATGCCCACCACCCTCGCCGACTGGCTCGGCCACATCGAGCGCCAGCATCCGCAGGCGATCGAGATGGGACTCGACCGCGTGCGGGCGGTCGCCGACGCGCTGGCGCTGCCCCGGCCGGCCCCGAGGGTGGTCACGGTCGCCGGCACCAACGGAAAGGGCTCGACGGTGGCCTTCCTCGAGGCGATCGCGCGCGAGGCGGGGCTGCGCGTGGGCACCTACACCTCGCCGCACCTGCTGGCCTACGGCGAGCGCGTACGCATCGACGGCGCACAGGCCGGCGAGGCGGAACTGGTCGAGGCCTTCGCCGCGGTCGAATCCGCGCGCGGGACCACGCCGCTGACGTATTTCGAGTTCGGCACGCTGGCGGCGCTGTGGCTGTTCGCGCGTGCCGGCCTCGACCTGGCGATCCTCGAGGTCGGGCTGGGCGGGCGGCTGGACGCCACCAACCTGGTGGACGCGGACGTCGCGGTGATCACCACCGTCGATCTCGACCACCAGGACTGGCTGGGCGAGGACCGCGAGGCCATCGGCGCGGAGAAGGCCGGCATCGCCCGCGCCTGGCGGCCGCTGGTACTGGGCGACGACGACCCGCCGGCCAGCGTGCTGCGCCATGCCTATGCCATCGGCGCCTCCGCGCTGCGGATCGGCTGCGACTTCTTTCTCGAACCGGTGAACGACGCGCGCTGGCGCTGGCGCGAAGTCGGCTGCGAACTGGATCTGCCCATGCCCGCACTGGCCGCGCCGGTGCAGCTGCGCAATGCCGCGGTCGCGATCGCGGCGCTGCGGGCGCTGGACCTCGACCTGCCCGAGGCGGCTTTCGCCGCGGGCGTGGCGTCGACGCGGCTGGACGGACGGCTGCAGCGGTTCGAGCGCGGCGGCGTGGCGATCGCGGTGGACGTGGGCCACAACCCGCAGGCGGCGCGCGCGCTCGCCGCGTGGCTGCGATCCAGCCCCGCGCCGGGGCGCACGCACGTCGTGTACGCGGCCCTGGCGGACAAGGACGTGGTCGCGGTGGCCGGCGCGTTCGACGGGCTGGTCGATGCCTGGTGGCTGGGCGGATCGCTCGGCGCGGGCGCGCGCGGCCTCGGCGTCGACGGGCTGGCGC